>CAYTUE010000050.1:26780-28903 GCA_964441085.1 uncultured Planctomycetaceae bacterium | reverse complement strand
CTTGTTGGCTGGAACGCCATCTTGCTGGCAGTGAATCGTCACTCACTTTCCAGCCATTCCATGAATTCTTGTTCTGTCATGATCTGTACTCCAAGATCTTGAGCCTTCGTTAATTTGCTTCCCGCCTTTTCGCCAGCAACCAGCAGGTCTGTCTTTTTGGAAATGCTGCTAGACGCTTTGCCTCCGTGGTCTCGAATCAGTTGCTTGGCATCTTCTCGACTGAGCGTCGAGAGTGTCCCCGTCACCACAACGGATTTCCCCGTCAGTTTTTGTTCGTCTGCTGACTTTTGAGCGGAAGGGTCAATGGGCGTTCCTAAGTTGACTTCGAGGGCGGCGAGTTCTCGAATGGCATTTTGGCCATATTCTGATTGGAAGTACGCGGCCACCGATGCAGCGATTACGGGACCGATGTCATCCACAGCGGCCAACGCTTCTTCTGTTTGAGCGGCAATGTTTTCCAGCGTGCCGAATGCAGCTTCCAGCACTTGAGCATTACTTTGGCCAACATGTCGAATGTTCATTCCTGTTAGCAGTCGCCACAGTGGCTGCTGGCGACTCAGGTCGATTCCGTTCAACAGTCGGTCGATCGATTTTTCTCCCAGACGTTCCAGTGTTTCCAGTTCTGCTCGTCGTTCATGCAATCGATACAACGCAGGAATGCCGTCGATCAATTTGTTTTCTAGCAGTTGACTGACCAGTTTTTCTCCTAAGCCATCGATGTCCATTGCGGGGCGACTGGCAAAAAACACGAGAGTTTCGCGCAGTTGAGCGGGGCATTCAGGGTGAGGACATCTGATGTAGACTCCACCGTCATCTTGAACGACATCGCTGTTGCATTCTGGGCAGACTGTGGGAAATTGAAATTCTTCTTCTTGTCCTGTTCGAGCGGCAATGTTGACTCGCAAAACATGAGGAATAATTTTGCCCGCTTTTTCCACCATCACCGAATCCCCGATCATGATTTGTAAGCGATCCAGTTCGTCTTTGTTGTGTAAGCTGGCTCTTGAAACTGTTGTGTTGTCGATTTCAACGGGTTCCAATTCGGCAACGGGTGTGAGAGTTCCCGTTTTGCCCACTTGGATTTCGATGCTACGAACTTTGGTTTCGGCTTCGTAGCGTTCCCATTTGTAGGCTCGCACCCATCTGGGGCTTTTCGATGTCGATCCCAGATGGTTGCGATCTTCAAAGTGGTTGAGCTTGATGACAATTCCATCGACTTCAAACGGGAGTTCGCCGACGTCTTCAGACATACGCTGAACGACTTCCATCAACTGTGAAAAACCAGTTGCCGAAGACACGCCGGGAGTCACAGGAAGTCCAAGACTTCGAATGGATTTGATGAAAGCCAAGTAGTCGGGCCATTCGATGCCTTCGACATACCCCACACCATGACTGACGAAGCGAAGTCCTCGCTTTCGAGCTTCCTTAGGATCCAGTTGCTTGAGTGCTCCAGCAGCGGCATTGCGAGGGTTTTTATAAGGCTCGATGCCTTCAGCAGCTTGTCCTGCTTGGTACTGAGCAAACGTTTCGTTGTGAATAATCACTTCGCCTCGAACTTCAAGAATCTTGGGAGGAGTCTTCGATTGAAGTCGCAACGGCACTCCACCAACGACTCGAGCGTTTGACGTAATGTCGTCGCCGACCGCTCCGTTCCCTCGAGTGGTCGCTTGAACCAAGTTTCCGTCTTCATAAATGATGGCCATTGCGACACCGTCGATTTTGTATTCGACGCTGTAGTTCAATTGCTCTCGGTCGAATTCTTTACACAGACTGGCGTCCCAATCTTGCACTTCCTGTTCGGTAAACGCATTTTCGATCGACAGCATGGGAACACGATGAGTGACTTGGCGAAAGCCATCAATCGGTTCACCTCCCACCTTATGACTTGGGCTAGTGGGCGAATCATATTGAGGATTGGCAACTTCTAACTGCTGAAGTTCGGCCATCAGACGGTCGTAGTCTCGGTCGGGAATTTCTGGAGTCGCGTCCACATAGTACAGCCGGTTGTGGCGTTCCAGATCGGCTCGAAGAGCTTCGATTTTCTTCAGAATCTGCTTCGTCATCGTCTTGTCAGCTTGCAAGATTGTGAGGGGACTGTTCACCACACCATAACGGTTGTTGGG
>CAYTUE010000050.1:22339-26680 GCA_964441085.1 uncultured Planctomycetaceae bacterium | reverse complement strand
CGATGAAAGAAAAGTGACACCAGCGAGCACCCAATCGCAGGTCGTGTTATGCAAGTGAGTGGGGGTGGATTTCGTTTGTGACGTTTTCAACGCGTCTTAATGAGTCAATCCAGTTGCAAAATTTGTTAGAGTCCTGAGTGGTCGCTTGGTGCGGCTGCTTTGATGCCGTATTTCATCTTCACAGCTTGCGACGTGATGTCTCAAAAACCACCGGAACCTGACGAAGCTGAAGCCAAAGCCGCGAGGCTGGCGACCGCATACCACGAATCCGGACATGCGGTGATGGCCTTGCTCCAGGGAAGACCAATTGAAAAGGTGACGATCTGTCCCGCTGAAATGACGGCAGGTGGAAGCCGACTGGGTGCTTGTAAAATTCAAAAGGGGCAACAGAAATCGATTCAAGATCCTTTGGAGGCGGAAGTTCTGATTTTGTTAGCCGGCATGGTTGGGGAAAGCCATATCACCGAACGGTACTGCCATGCCGGAGCATCTCAGGATCTGATGATGGTGGAACGCCTGTTGTCTCGAAGAACTCACAAAGAACGTGAACTGCGCCGGTTAGCAAAAAGAATGCTCAGCAAAACAGAACACATCTTGAATCGTGAAGACCATCGTAAGGCGATTGCATCCATTGCCGTCCAGTTGGTGGAGAAAGAAACAATCAGTGGGCGAGCTGTTCGGCAGTTGTTTACGGAAGCCGTTCAGCAGAAGTGAATCAGGTGGCAGAACAAGCGAAGAAAAAACCACTGATCACTCATTCTGTTTGGAACCCGTCTTTTCTGAATTTACGTTTGACGTACGACCTGATTTCGCAGACAAACACATTCATCGATTTCAATTTATGCTTTTATAGAATGGCTAAACAATGTCCGCATTGGAAAACCTGAAGAAACACACCACCGTTGTTGCAGATACAGGTGACATTGACGCAATTGCCCAGCATCAACCTCAGGATGCTACGACCAACCCATCGTTGCTGTACAAAGCCGCTCAAATGCCGGAATATCAGTCGCTTGTTGATGATGCAATCGCAAAAGGTCGGTCTGAAGGCAGCGATGATGCTTCCACACTGAATGCGATTATCGATCATTTAAGCGTCATTTTTGGTCGCAAGATTTTAGACATCATTCCCGGTCGAGTCTCCACAGAAGTGGACGCGGGGTTAAGCTTTGATAAAGAAGCGACAATCCAGAAGGCTCATCATTTGATCAAATTGTATGCTGATGCTGGCATCGATTCAGATCGGATTTTGATCAAAATTGCGAGCACATGGGAAGGCATTGAAGCGGCCAAACAGTTGGAAACCGAAGGCATTCATTGCAACCTGACATTGCTGTTTGGTTTTGGTCAAGCGGTTGCCTGTGCAGAAGCAAAGGTCACTCTGATTAGTCCTTTTGTCGGTCGAATCTACGACTGGTACAAAGCGAAAAACAACGTAGACCACATTGCGATTGAAGATGATCCGGGCGTCCAATCGGTGACTCGGGTTTACAACTACTATAAAAAGTATGGCTACAAGACTCAGGTCATGGGAGCCAGCTTCCGAACGGCCGAACAAGTGATGGCACTGTGTGGCAGCGACCTGCTGACAATTAGTCCGGGACTGCTTTCTGAATTGTCTGATCGATCAGACGATGTGCCTGCAGCGTTGACCGTTGACGCTGCAAACGCCAGCGATGATGCCAAGATCAGCATGGACGAAAACACGTTTCGTTGGATGTTGAATGAAGACGCCATGGCCACTGAAAAGTTGGCCGAAGGCATACGTGGCTTCGCTGCAGATTTGGACAAACTGCGAGTCTATCTTTCGGAACGCCTGAAGTAGAATTCTTCAGACAGAAGCAACCGTGCGTGAAATCGCGACAGGAATCTCGGTCCTGTGCCCCTTTGCACGCATTTCGAGATCAAACAGCTTGACGACAGAAGAGAATGATGGGACAGAAAGGCCGCTTTTCTGGAAAAGCGGCCTTCTGATGTCGTGTCGTGCTTTGTTGTGGCTCGAATTTCGAGTACGAACGCGGTACGGAAGCATCGTGTCGTTTTATAAGGACCACAGTCTGTCTTCTGGTTGGGTTGAATCACCTCTTTTGGCGTTTGATTGATAGAAACCATGGAAGAAGCCATTCGTAAAGCGGGCGTCTTAATTGAAGCGCTCAGTTGGATTCAAAAATTCAAAGGGCGCTATGTCGTCGTCAAGTTGGGTGGCAGTACCTTAGATCAGCCCGATGCGGTCAACAGCTTGCTGACTGATATCGTGTTTATGGCCAGCGTGGGAATGAAGCCCGTCTTGGTACATGGTGGTGGAAAAGCCATTAGTGCGGCCATGGCAGCGGCAGGCATTCAAGCTCGGTTTGTCGAAGGTCGCCGCTACACAGATTCCGAAACCTTAAAAATTGCGTCGACGACTTTAGTGGAAGACATTTCGACCGGTATCGTAAACGCGTTACGAAGTCGAGGAGCCACAGCCACGGGATTGCACTATCAATCTGAAAATGTGTTGATTGCAGAACCACTGAAACTGCGTGACGAAGCAGGCGCCGAAGTCGACTTAGGACACGTGGGCCAAGTCACTGCCATCGATCAGGAACTGCTCGTACGAATTTGCAGTACGGGTACGATTCCCGTGATTCCAAGTATTGCTTTGGATCAAGAAGGCCACCGGTTGAATGTGAATGCAGATACAGCAGCCGCTGCGGTGGCTCGAGAACTCAACGTTGAAAAGTTGATTTTTCTAAGTGATATTCCCGGCATTTTGACTGACGTTCAAGACCCGAGTTCTCGTCTTTCGCATGTGAGCATTTCGGATGTTCGGCAGCTGATTGCTGATCAAACCATCGCAGGCGGAATGGTGCCCAAAGTTGAAGCAGCGTTGGATGCGCTGGATGCGGGTGTTCGCAAGGTTCATATTGTGGACGCTTCGATGCCTCATTCGGTACTGCTAGAAATCTATTCAGATACTGGTGTCGGCACAGAAATCGTTCCGTAACGGGCAGTGCATGACACGGTGTGCCGCTGCATCACTTGGCAGCGACGCCCAACTGATTTTCGGCAAAACCTGACATCGTTCGGCCCCGTGGCCTGCAACTTTCCTGAAATTTCTTCACTACCAAACGAGGCAACTTGAATGCAAATTTTGGGACTAGACATTGGTGGAGCCAATCTGAAAGCGGCCAACATTGATGGGCAAATTCTTTCGCAGCCGTTCGCAATGTGGCGGCAACATTCTGAGCTGCCTGATGCGCTGCAGGCGATGGCAAAGCAGATGAAATGTGAGCCCGATTTAGTGGGGCTCACAATGACGGGCGAACTGGCAGACTGTTTCGAATCAAAGGCTGAAGGAGTTGATTTCATTATTGATGCGGTAGCGAAATCATTTCCAAAGGCTGAAGTCCGTGTCTGGATGACCAGTTCAGAATTTGCTGAACCTGAAGACGCGGCGACTTTGCCGGAACTGGTTTCGGCCGCCAATTGGCATGCTCAGGCCACTTGGGTGGCTCGATCCATCCCAGACGGTTCTGCCATTTTGATGGACATCGGTTCGACGACAACAGACATCATTCCGTTGCATAACGGCTGGCCAATTCCTCAAGGACTGAATGATTTCAATCGACTGTTAAGCGGTGAGCTGCTGTATTTAGGCGTAGCTCGAACGGCGTTAAGTGCAGTGTTGCAAACTGTGAGCATAAACGGTCAAGCCTGTCCTGTTTCGGCAGAATTCTTTGCCACTATGGCGGATGCCGCCGTCGTTTGTGGGCTGGCGGAAGAACGGCCGAACCTGACCGACACTGCTGATGGGCGACCTTTGACCGTGCATTACGCGATGAATCGGATTGCTCGAATGTTGTGCTGTGATCGAACCGAACTATCCAACCAACAGATTGTTTCGATTGCCGAACAGGGAGTGGATGTTGCGGTCAAAAAGATTTCTGATTCGCTTTGTGTCGTTCTTGACAGATTGAAGTCAGAAGCAGGCGACGACGCCGATGCCCCAATTTTGATCATCAGCGGCAGTGGTGCCGATTTGGTTTTCAATGCCATGCAATTGACGAGCGATGAGCGTTTTTCCAATCTGATGCTGCTTTCCACAATGTACCACACAGATGTTTCTAGCAGCGCATGTGCGTTTGCCGTTGCTCGCTTGGTCCAAGATCGCTGTCGAGTGGACCTACTGGATGAAAGTCTGTTTTAAGCCAATTGATTGCAATTCACCTGCGGGCTGACTTTCGCAGAGCGCTGGGCCACATGACGGCGTCGAAGTTGGTTTTGGTTTTGGTTTTGGTTTTGCTGAGCGTCATGATCGGCTTGTTGACAATGCCCATTTTTCATGCTGATTCGCACCGG
>CAYTUE010000050.1:20815-22239 GCA_964441085.1 uncultured Planctomycetaceae bacterium | reverse complement strand
TTTGAACGGAACAGCATTTTGTAAAGCCGATTTCCAGATGGATTGTAAGTGGATACTGCTAGGCGATTGCTGGCAACCGCATGTTGAAGTTTGTAGTGCCGTCATTTGAAATGACGGCACTGTCATAAAAAATCATATTTTTCGTACTTATTTTGCTGCTGACCCCATAACTCATCAAGTACGAAACGTTAGTCGCTATTAGGCAGTGGGCTTGTTGTCCCATTGCAACAATGCACGCTTGGCTGGGCCGTCGAAGCGATGTTTAGGATAAAGGAATCATCGCGTGGCGACTGGGACATCAAGAAAAATTGACTGGGCAGCAGTCAGTGTCGTGAGTGGGATTCACTTGGTGGCATTGGCAGCAATCAGTCCTTGGGTTTTTAGCTGGACAGGAGTTGTCCTTGCTGTGGGTGGCTGCTACGTCTTTGGGACTCTGGGCATCAACATGGGCTATCATCGCCTCTTGTCTCATCGGAGTTTCAAATGCCCACTTTGGGTGGAACACACGCTGGCAATTCTAGGGGTCTGCTGCCTAGAAAAAACTCCTGGGCAGTTTGTCGCGACTCATCGAGCTCATCACCAATTTTCAGATGACGAAGGCGATCCTCATTCGCCTATCGTGACTTTGTTTTGGGGACACATGGGATGGATCTTTCGAGAAAACCCAGACTTCTACAACACCAAGAACTACGAACGCTATGCTCGTGACATCTTTAAAGATCCGTTCTACTTCAAATTAGAACGCAATCTGTTGTGGTTGCAGATCTATTTCCTGCATGCCTTTTTGTACAACGTGATTGGCTTCCTTTACGGTTGGTTAATGCCGGGAGGATCGTTAATGGCAGGCGTGCAGTTTGGTTTGAGCGTGATGATTTGGGGCGTCTTTCTTCGCACGGTGATGGTGTGGCACATTACGTGGAGCGTAAATTCCATCGGTCATGTTTGGGGTTATCGCAATTACAAGACCAAAGAAAATTCTCGCAACAGCCTACTTATTGGACTGCTGAGCAACGGAGACGGTTGGCACAACAACCATCACGCCGACCAACGCGCGGCGTCTCATGGACACAAGTGGTGGGAAATCGATGTCACGTATTTGACTTTGGTTGTGATGAGAACCTTTGGACTGGCGTGGAACTTGGTACCGATCGGCAAGCACATCGCCGTTGCTGATACGGTCGACGTGATGAAGAAAGCGGAACCCAAGCCGAAACCCGCATAACACGGACACCCGCATAACACTGCCACCGTTCTCGTTTCCGCAAGCAGAAGATCCGTGTTTCAAGGCTGCGTGAGACAGTGTGGTTCGCTTGCCCTAAAAATCGCTGGCGACCCAAGCTGATTCCAAGCGGTTACTGGCGTGTAAGCGAGGAACCGCACTTAGTAGATCAGCTGGGTGGTAGATCAGCTGGGTGGCAGATCAG
>CAYTUE010000050.1:14655-20715 GCA_964441085.1 uncultured Planctomycetaceae bacterium | reverse complement strand
AATCGATCAGGTCGAGGGCGTTGACCTCTTTCAAGCCGACAAGCATTTTCAGCATTTCGGCTGGAGGGTAACATCATGGCCTCGTGACCAAGTCACCGAAAATTCCGCTGGCATTTGTAAGAGACGCTGTGTGTCAAATTTTATTCAGTGGCCCATGATGCGGCCTCTTGACGCACGAATGGAACGGTCGTTGCCAATCGCCTGCTGAACAAGTTTTGACTACTTCAGCTTGACTCGAAAGCCTGCTGGTAGCATTCCATCTTGGTTGTCGATTTTTGCGAGACATCGAAATGTGTCACTCGCAGAATCAATGATAGGAGACACGGACAGGACTTGAGCCGAAATGGTTTTTGAAATTGGTACATCAGCAGCAAGCTGAATTGTTTGACCGACCGTTAATTGGCCGAATTGGGACGAAGGAACATTGAGCGCGACTTCTAATTCCGACAGGTTTGCCATTTCAATCAGCACCACAGAAGGATCAACGGCTCCCGCCTTTCGGTGAATTCGAGTAATCACGCCGTCGAAGGGAGCGACAATTTTGAGTTCAATGAGCTGAGCTTCCACGAGCTGTCGTTCCGCTTCGGCAGAATCCAATTCATCCTGCTGTTGCTTGATTGCTGCGGAAGCTTGATCGACGGATCCTTGAGCTTCCTGAATTTCGTAGCTGCGACCAGCTCCTAAACCGACAACTCGCTGTAAACGCTGGAGTCGTTCGGTGGCAATTCGTTGCTCGACTCGAGTACGTTCTAACGCGCCCATTAAATTGGCGCGAACAGTCGCAGCCGCCAGTCGAGCTTTCAGAATGCGGTCGTCTAACTGCACCAACAGCTGTCCCTTGGTGACGGTCATCCCTTCTTTCACCATGACGGTTTGAATGATTCCAGGAGTCAGCGAAGGAAGCTCAACAAACATGGAAGGCCGAACAACGGCAGGCAACTGAATGACATCGACTGGTAATTTTGAATCATTGGTCGTCGCAGATGCCTCTGTCTGTGCGACGGGCATCACAGGCTGAGATACAAACGAGCTGCTGGGGGAAGCGGCCTGAACAACCAGAAGAGAAGTAGCGGCGATTACGAAACCGAACACAACTGTGAGTTTTTTCATGAGATTCATCCAGCGATCAATTTGCCTGCGATATTTTTTTACTGCCGTCTTTTATCGATACAAAATTCACGACGTTTCGTACTGCCTGTTTTCGCCAATGTTTAACTTACCAGCAGTTTTTGTACGAACCGCATGCACTTGCGAGTCATCCAACCGGCGAGACTTTGATACTTTCGAGTCAGCTTGATGGAGACCCGAGCACCATGTTGAGTGACAGGAATGGAATTCTTAACCGGAGCGATATCGATTTGAAACACGGGTTCCAAGGGCTTCCCCGTGGAAGTGTCCACTAAAATTTCGCCACCCATTGTCTGGCTGAGTGCCATTTGCTGAAACGTAGATTCCGCCGCTCGTTCAATGACCGTGATTTTTCCTTGATGAGTCATCATGGAATCGCCTGACATACGAAACGACACATCGGCACCGATTTTGCAATCAATGCTACCCAGCTGATCTTCGTTTAACCATGTTCGTAAAATTGTGTTGCCATCCACGACGACGGCAACCTGATCTCCGGGTCTTAAAAAACGTCCCTGCTGATCGTTTGATATCAGTTTGAGGATCTGACCTTTCCCCGGTGACGTCACGGTTAAGCGGTCGACTTCCTCCTGAAGGCTTTGAATTTGTTGGTTGAGCTCTGTAATCACAGGACGCTGTTGAGCGGCTCTTGCGGGGTCAACCTGTTGCAAAATTTCCCATTGCCGTTGAGCAGCGTGGCGTTCGGCAATCAGCAGTGCCAACTGTTCGGTCAGCCGTTCGTTTTTTAAGTTCAACAGAGGGATTCCAGATTCCACGGGTTGGCCTGGTTCTACCAATGCCGTTGTAAATTCGCCGGCTGCGCCCACGTTCACAAAATGTTCTGTTGACGTCGCAATCAATCCTTCTCGAACAACATCAAAGGGAACTGGTACCACGCAGGCCAGCACCGGGATTCCGACGACTAGGGCAAGTGCAACAAGTCGAGCTCGCCCTCGCACGGGTTCTGTTTCTTTGCTTTTCAAAAGGTAGGCTACCATTTTGATAAATCCCAATCCAAGGCTGGTCACAACGTGAAAGGCGGCCAGTAGCAGGCCCACCAAGGGAAAGCGAAGAGCAACCACCACTGCAATACTGATCACAAGCGTGAAGCGATAAATGCGAGCGGCGATACCATACAGCACCAGCATGATTCGAGTAGAAAGGCTGTTTTGAGACGATGCTGGTTTCAGCCCCAAAAAAGTGCGAACTAAAAAGCGTTTGATGGTCGCGTCTGCTCGAGGTCTAAGATTTTGAATCCCAATCAGTTCGCTTAAGATAAAATAGCCGTCGAATCTCATCAAAGGATTCGCGTTAAACAAAATCGTTACCAAGCTGGCAGTAATGGCCAATTGATAGGCGAACGATTGCCAAAGTGAACTGGTAGAAAATGCCCAGATAAATACTCCGGGGATAAAGATCAGAGATTCAAAAAACATTCCTCCACACATTACGGTTAATCGCTTCCAGCGTTCTGGGAAGCTCCACGCAGCGGTGGCATCGACGTAGGCGGCAGGAGTACCGGCAATCAAAATCGTGCCCATTTCGGGAACTCGACCGCCAAATTTTTTACACGCGTAACCATGCCCCAGTTCGTGCCAAACTTTCAGGCCAATAAAAGAAATCCAAACGTAAGGCAGATTTTTTAACGCTAAAATTCCGTTGAGCGGTTCCAACAAGTCAGCTCGACGGTTGATTAACACAAACCCTGCGGCCAACATGCCGACGATCCAAGCAATAAAGAATGCTTTGGTAAACAGCCAGCTGGCCAAGTGCATTGTCTTGGTCAGAAACCGATCGGGATTCACTAACGGAACCTGAAGAAATAGAGCTCCTAGAATTCGGCTTTTGCGTTGATTGGCCGTCGATTTTGTGTGTTGAGCATACAGTTCTGGACCATTGATGTTGGGCATCACAATCAATGACAGTCGTGAAAACTGGCTGGCCAGTTCAAAGAAGGCTTGTTCGTCTTGTGCTTCGAATTCGCCCTGCAGAACCAACTGTTGAAAATTGTCCCCAAGATTTTTTGCAGGATCAATGCTGGTGAGCAGCCGGTATTGATTGGAAGTTAAGCGGTGCGTCCGAAAGCTGACAGGATCATGAATCACATAGTGAGCCGCTTGGTGATGCAGTTGGCGACTGACATGAAGATCGCTGCGTACCGACACCATGATCTGTCTCGCCTTTGCAAGCGGATCAGACTGGTCGGGCTGCCCAGAGGCAGCCGAAGATGCGGTCGAAGAAGAACTCACGGTGTGTTTTCGTCACCTTGGTGAATGGGTTTGGTGAAAATTGAAAGGTGCGTGATTGATCGGTTGGTTTCGATTTGTAACGTGTTGCCGATCAACCGGAATTGTGGTTGTCACAGCTTGTGTCTTACAACCAGAAGTTGATGCGAGCCCAGTCGATGATTCCATGGAAGACGACCCACCAGACGGGTTTTTTCACGGTTGATAGTTTGGATGTGCCTTCCATTCCCGTCATCATTTCTTCTGGCTGTTGCACAAAGTTGGCTCGCGCCAGAAAGACGTTGCGGTCTTCAATGACTGACGCGGCTCCATCCACATTCACAATGCAAAATTCATGTTTGTTCGTGGGATCTGACGCGGGAGCAAATTCTCCCTTTTGTTCGGCCGCCACAACACTGACCAAGTTGTCGGGAACTTCCACTTCTAACAGCCAATCACCATCAGCAACAAACCGAAGGATTTCTTCGCCTTGAGGAAATTCTTGGCCGATCCGTTGTTGCAGATCAGAAAGTACGACGACTCCATCAGCAGGAGCCGTGATGGTCGCTTCGGCAATCTGCTTTTGGATGGCTTGAATTTGGGTTTCAAGCACTGCGAGTCGAGAATTCGCCATGGAAGCTTGGCCGAGTTCGCCTTCACTGACTGCTTGTTTCACCTGCACGTCGCTGGCAGCAATCTGTCGTTGCAAACTGATCATTTCGAGCTTCAAAGTTGTTGTGTCAAATTCTACTAATACGTCTCCCTTGTTGACTCGCTGCCCTGGCATGACGGCAACCGACGTGAGTTGGCCGTCAAACGGAGCAGAAAAGTGTCTGAGGTTGGCTGCAGTGATTTTCGATCGGCACAAGGGCTGATAGGTCATGGTTCCAAAGACAAACCATGCAGCGGCTACTAAAAAGCAGACGAATGCCGCCCAGCGTCCCCATGACCCTCGCTTCATCGAATCAGACGCCGTGGATTTGACAGCCGATGAAATTCGGCTGCCGACAGGTTGCCCCGCCTTTTCGACCACTCGCACAGCCGGGCCATATGCTTCCAGCATTGACTTCAGTTTCGTGATGTCAGCATGAGTAAACGGTCGATTGGCTGCTCGCCGAAGACTGACCACGGCGACCACAGCATCTTGATCGAACAGTGGCAAACTGCATACAGAACTGTTGTTGCATTCCACGGCCCATTGCTGATGAATTGAACGGCTGGGAATGGCCGCCTGTTCTTGAACGGCACGAATTGCGGGGAAGGCGATTGGACTTTTTTCGTCCAAACATTCTTCCATTGATTGACGAATTGACGCCACACCAGGACTGCTCGCTTTGAAGTCTGCCATGCCGGAAATGGCATGAATCTTGACCTTGGAATTCTGTTCCGAACTAAAGGCAACCTGTTCACACTGAAACTGGTTGCTGATGGTGTTGACAAGAGTGAACCCAAATTCCTTCAGGTTATTAAAGCGGGCCGCCTTTGAAATAGCGGCCACTTGAGAATGTGTCGTTTGATCGCTGGCAGGTGCTGCTGCTTTTGCCGCAGCAGAGGACTTTCTCAGATCGTCTGTAGAAGCCTTTAACGCGGCAGCCGCCATCGCAGATCCACCAACCATGCTGATTGGTGTTGCTGATCCAGTGTCAGGAGAGGGTGGAGGATTTTCCGACAGTGTTGGGCGAGTCACTGCCTGTGTGGTCTTGGTTGATGTTTTAACGGGCTTTGCGGTACGAGGCGCCTGTGTGGGAACCGCTGAACTTGCTTTGTGGACTGGTTGTTCTAACTTGCCGCGAACCACCTGAGCCGTTTCGGTTCGAAAACTGGTGCGTTGATTTTTTGCTGAAGCAGTTAGTGAGCGACTCAGCAGGGTGGCACTTGCTGTGGCTGCGATTCCATCAAGGACAGAGAGAATCAATTCTGGCTGTTCAGGAGCTTCTGCCAGCATCACCGTAAGCACTCCTTCGACTGAATTGGTGCTCAGATCAATCACCGCTGCAGCTGCAACCATGAGCTGGTGATCAGATTTTTTAATCAGCTTGAATTCAGGCTGCCGACTTTTTGAAGTGCGGACTTGCTGAGAAATTTCAGCCATGAACTTTTCGCTGAATACTTTTGCGGCGCTGTTGCCAATTTCTTCGCTGTGGCGAATTTCTGAAAGCTGCACTGATTCGATACGGTAGTCGGATCGCACAATGGAAACGGGAAGCTGATTCTGACATGCCTGCATGAGCGTGTCGTAGATCGCTTGCCGAGTTGGACATTCTTGCAGCAAACAGCGAATCATGTCGGAAAGACCCGACATCTTGGAAATGCCGTCAGACTTGTTGGCAGAGACTTGGCCTCGCTCGGCAGCAGAACTGCTTTTGTCGGAATTCGGCTGAGATGGAAGAGAGCGTTCAGTCATTGATTCTTCGATCAACTTAATGAGGTCGACAAATTCAAAAGGCTGCCTGTAAAGCAGCTGGCCGTTTTAAAGTAACTCGCAACGACAAATTATCAGATTACTCCGCCTACGATCATTCGATACCGAACAGGCAGTGGATGTGGTGCGGAGTAGATAATTGGCCAAGACGGCACTTACCCAAACTAGCCATACCGCCATGCAGCCTCAGTATTTGAGATTCAAGATACCGTCGATTGACGGCATTTGATACGTCTGTGTTTCTTTCCTCTTACCACTCTTCATGCTCGCTGCAGTTCTCAAATT
>CAYTUE010000050.1:3368-14555 GCA_964441085.1 uncultured Planctomycetaceae bacterium | reverse complement strand
AGGTCGGTCACCGCCAGAAATGACTTGGTTGCTGCAGAAGCGGTTGTGTGAACAGCCGCAGGTTCCCTTTGCGTTCAGAGGAATTGCACAACTGCTACAACATGAAGACTCAAGCTAACCGCTACAATCAGTCGATGTTTCGAGTGCGTGATAAAGATAGGTCACTGTAAAACGCGGACTTTCTCATTGTATCCCACTCCTAACACATCTCCACTGGACGCCGACTCCAGACGAGACCCAATGCCTATCGGCAAAAACCGCCTGCCAATCCTGCTTTGCGCATGGATTGCATGTGTTTTTATGTTTGTGGTGTTTGCTGCCCGCATGTTTTACGGGGCCGGTACAACAGGCGAACTCTCTGTAGCGCGTGAGGAACTGAAGTCGCCACCACAGAGCCGTTCTGACACCGCATTCGTGGATCAGCAAACAGAGACTCACAAAATTCAGCCGGTGTCGCATTCGATTTTTTCGTCTCCAGAATTTAGGCCGCAGCAAACGGCGATTCAGCAGGCAGGTGGCCACCAGCCATTGGCACAAGTTTCTATTCTTCCAGATCATGTTTTGAACGCAGGGCAGATTTCGAACGCTGACCAGACAGCCGAACGAACAACGACTGTTGGGCGAGCGGCAGCGGAACACCATTCAGAAAGCCACGAACATCGTGGTCGTGAATACGCTGATTGGCAACGGACGAGTCGACAACCGATTGGCAGTGAAGTCACATCCCGTGACAGAAGTTGGAGCATTCTTCCCGGCGTTCAAAGTGGTCATAGCCGGTTGGGGCATAGCAGCCCTGATCACATTGCATCGTTTAGCCAATTGCCAGCTCACCGACAGCCATCTGTCAATGGCACAGGTCATCCCGCATCAGAAGTCCATCAGCAGCATAGCGATCGACGAAATGCTCAAACGGTGTCATCCACTCGGCCAACAGATCATTTTCTGCAGATACCAAATCAGCGAGGAGATGGTATACCTGAACAACAGTTCCAAGCACCGTCTGGACTTCATTCGGGTTGGTCAAATTTTGGTAACGCTCCTCAGCAGGTCAATGCAGCATGGTGGGAACCCAGTCTGACGACACCACTGTTTCCAGATCGAATCACTTTAAATTTATCCTTGGGGGCCTGCCTTCAGATTGCTCAAACCAATTCTCCAGAACTGCAGGTCTTGCAATCCGACTGGTATATCGAACAAGCAGAATCTGATCGACTCGCGGCTGCGTTCGACTGGGTGTCATTTGTTGAAGCAGTTTGGAATCGTGACAGTAATCCTGTGGGCAACGATTTGGATGGAGCAGCCAGCCGCTTGCGAAGCCGATCAGCGAATGCTTCCTTTGGCGCACGTCGACAAACGGAAACGGGTTCCGAATTCGAAATTTCTCAGCAAATTGGTTGGCTCAGCAGTAATTCAACGTTTCTGAATCCTAACCCGCAATCAACTTCACGCCTGCAATTTGAATACGAAAAACCTTTGCTGCGAGGATTCGGAGAGGAAGTCAACACGAGTCCTCAAAAGCTGGCGGCGATTGCCCGAGACACTGCCTACGATCGATTTCGGATTGGTGTTCAAGACTACTTGTTAAACGTATCGTCTGCATACTGGACTCTTGTTTTGCAACGAGGAGTTTATTTGCAGGCTCAAGCTTCATTGAATCAGGTTCAAACGATCGCCACAGAAATGGCTCAACGAGCCGAAGTGGACGTGTCACCGGGCATGCTTGATCGAGCTCAATCGGAAGTTGCCATCCGGAAAGCCAGTTTCATTCAGGCTGGTTACGATGTTCTGCAGGCTCAATCGACGTTGCTCCGGTTAATTTATGGAGCCGAGTTCCAACATTATTCAAATCACGAAGTGGTCACCAATACGTTACCTTTGCGGCGAACAGCCAGCGTGCATGCTGAAGAACGAGTTCAGTCGGCATTGCAACAGCGAAGCGAAGTGCATCAAGCAATTCGAGAAATCAAAGCGGCGACCGTTCGCTACAACCTTGCAGCAAACCAAGTTCTTCCTGCCTTAAACTTTGTGCTAACCGGCTATGTGGCAGGCTTGGATGCGGGAAGTGACATCGGTACGGCATGGCTGAACAAGTTTAGCGAAGGCGAACCGGGAGTCGGAATTGGGTTTGACTTTGAAGTTCCGTATCGAAATCGAGCTGCTGAAGCTGCCGCAGAACGGCAACAGATTGCCATCAAGCGAGTGCAAGCTGCGTTACAGGCCGTGATTGCTGATGTGGGAGAAAACGTTCGTAACCAAGTGATTGAACGCAACAAGTATGCAGACATGTTGCATGATCAGCAAGAAGCCGTTTTTCGAGTTCGCAGTCTATTAAACAACGCCAATATTCGGCGAGAAGCATTAGCCGACGGAAACCAAGTTGCTGATCTGTACTTAGAAAACCTACTGCAAATTCAGAACCGACTGGAAGCCGCAGAAAGTGCCTACCTGCAGTCTCAGGTTCGTTACTCATTGGCTGACAATGCTTTGCTGCGAGCCATGTCAGAAATTGATTCTCTGGCAAGCGATCACAGCCAGCCAGTCGTTGCCACACCGTATGATGCTCCCACACCGTATGATGCTCCCACCCCGTATGGTGCCCCCACACCTTTGGCAGCACCAAGCACAACTGGGCATAGTTTCGGACAGTAGGAAAGCCCTCAGCTTGCGATGTCCCCACCCAAATCGCATTCCGCCAACGCTGGTTACTTCTTTCCTAACGCTCGCTGTTCTCGAAAGAACTGCTGTAAGATGGCCGCACAATCTTCCTGCATAATGCCACCAAGAACTCCTGCTTGATGATTCAGGCGAATGTCTGATGTGATGTTGTACAGTGTGTCACATGCTCCCCCTTTGGGATCCGACGTACCGTAAACAACAAAGGGAATACGAGACTGCACAATGGCCCCCGCACACATCGGACAGGGTTCCAAGGTCACGTATAAGGTGCAATCCAGTAATCGCCAAGATTGCAGGGCTTCGGCTGCCTGAGTAATCGCCAGCATTTCTGCATGAGCCGTTGGGTCTTTTAACGTTTCTCGTTGGTTAAATGCTTCTGCGATCACTCGATCTTGATGCACCACAATGGCGCCCACTGGCACTTCTTTTTGGTCGTAGGCTGCGACCGCCTGATCTAATGCCTTTCTCATCCAAAAGTCATGAGGGCGAAGCGGGTCCAAGGCAATCGGGTCAAGCATGTTGTTGAGAAATCAAAACAGAGCGAAAAGGCGGGTTACGAAATTGCAAAATGGGTCCGCGTTGTAACAAATACAAAGCAAAGTCATTGTCAAATTTACAATCACAGTCCGTAATCACGAAAAATCGCGATGGGCGTGAAACTCGCGAAATTTTCCACTCAAGTCGCAAACCATTGACTTCAAACGCCTTACGGAATATTTATAAGAGAGTGATGGCTTTTTTTCGCCTACCAAGTAGGTTTTTGGCATCGTGATTGCTATTTATGTGTTCCAAGAGAGATTGATTCGGAGTGAGATCCTGAATCGAGAACACTGACTGCCGTGAGAAAGCAGTCGCCACGAAAGTGGCAAGAAGAGAGACTGAAGTTCGCCTGAGAAACGAGCTTCAAAGGGAGAGAGACCGACAGACAACAAGCCTGAGAAACTTGTTGTGGTGTCCAGAAAAATTGGCCGACCGGGTTCGCAAATTTGAACCCGCTCGGCCTTTTTTCATGCGCTAATTTGAGTGAACAGCATGGGTCACCCCGCTCAGCGTTTACGTTTGTAACAGTCCCGCCAGATTGATAACGGCGGGACGACCAATCACTGGTTCCCACGATTTGGTTCCATCATCACTGGCTGATCATCACTGGCAGATCAGGCGAGTCGTTTTTCGGCAACTGTGCCTTCTGGCGATGTTTTCACTTCGTAGCCAGCGGCTTCAATTTGATCTCGAATGGCATCAGATTTTGCCCAGTCCTTGTTGGCTCGAGCTTCATCAAGCTGCTGACACAGAGCAGTGATGTCGTCTGCAGAATCGTCTTTGACTTCCGATGTGGACAGAGGCGCAATTGCCAGCACGTGATTGATTTTATCCAAGACAGCAAGAGCCTCTGCGGCATCTGAAATTTCGCTGCTTGCCCATGGCAACACGATTCCCAGAGCTTTCGAAAAGTTGAGGTCGTCTGCAATGGCTTCTCCAAACGCTTTCAAAACCGGATGTTGCATGTCCACTTCCGCCGTTTTTCCGTTGGCCTCCGCTTCCAAGCGAGCGCGAAATTCGGTCAATTTCTTAACCACGTTGGCGGAATCTTGAAGTCCCTTTTTGGTGAAATTCATGTTCGATCGGTAGTGAGACTTAATCAGTTCTAAACGCAATACAGCAGGATGAACCGTATTTCCGGTTGCCTTGCCTTCCAAGACGTCTCGAACGGTAAAAAAGCTGCCATCACTTTTCGACATCTTTTTGCCTTCCACCATGAGAAAGCGTGCATGCATCCAAAAGCGAGCAAAACTGTCTGCTCCTGTGGCTCCTCGTGATTGAGCGATTTCGCATTCATGATGAGGGAAGATTAAGTCTTCGCCTCCTGTGTGAATATCAATGACGTCTTTGCCAAGACGTTTTCGGGCCATGCACGAACATTCGATATGCCAACCCGGATACCCAGTTCCCCACGGTGAATCCCACTTCATGATGTGAGTTTCATCGGGCTTCCACAACATAAAGTCGGCAGGGTGCTTTTTGTTGGCTTGGTCTTCTACGTTAATCCGATCGCCTTTGCCTTCAACCAGTTGGTCTAAGCGATTGCCACTGAGCTTGCCGTAGTCTGGAAAGCTTTCCACACTAAAGTAGACAACAGAATCGGGGGCAACATATGCGTGGCCCTTATCGATGAGTTCGCCAATCATCGACTGCATGACGTCAATGTTGTCTGTTGCTTTCAGAATGTTGTCGTCTTCGAAGGCGACTTGTAGACCCAGCAGTTGAGCATCATCAAGGAAGGCCTGCATGTAGTAGTCGGCAATTTGATAAGGATCGTCTGGGTTTGCCACGGCTCCTTCCGGAACCTTCCCCGATTTTTTATCTTCTTTGACTCGCTCTGCCGCCTTCTGCATTTTGTCTTCGCCGCCGCCATCGGCGTTGCTGTCATCCGTCATATGACCAACATCCGTGATATTGATCACGTGATGGACTTTGTAGTCGAAGAACTCCAGAGTTCGTCGAATGACGTCGGAAAACAGAAACGAGCGGAAGTTGCCAATATGAGCAAAGTCGTAGACGGTCGGACCGCAACTGTACATTCTGACGCAATCGGAATCGATTGGTTGAAAGTCTTCCAGTTGGTTTGTCAGAGTGTTGTAGAACTTAATCGTCATGGCGTGAGAGTTGGGTAAAAGAGAAGAAACGGTTGTCGAAAGGTGAACCTTCTGGCCAAGTTTTCAAGAAAGTTCGGCCCGAAGTGTGATTTCCCAACGCGACTTCTACAACCGCGGTTTCCGATTTCCGATTGAAAAGACCCCACGCAGGCCAACTCGGTTCGCCGCTTTGCCTGCTCCACACCGATTCGAAACGCGTGGATGCCGCTTTGAAACCATGTGAATTTCAGTCGTTGTTGTTCCCGCTTTTCGCCCTTTTCTTCCCTGCTTGGTTGGGTGAATCATGGTGTCAATTCCATGTGACACGTCGAAAAGCTGAAATTGAAGGGGGTTGCTGAATTTTGAGTGGCTTGAGTTTCCATGTAGGCAAGGCGTAGGATCATGGTGGATATCGTTCACGTGATTTACTGAATAGCGTCAAAACGCCGTTTGGTTGCCCCCTGAAGAAAGCTCCGGCATGCCTTCGAATCAACCACACATTCCACAACGAAATTCCGCCACTCCCGTCAACAGGCGGTCTGCCTTGCTTGTGGGATGCACAGTAGCAACGGCGGCTTTGGCGTCGCCGTCTACACGGGCAAAAATACCAGAAAACGTGGGCTCGGTTGTTGCAAGACAGCCTGCCGATGTCAGTTTAAAGGGCAGAATCAAGAAGACGTTGAAAATCGGTATGGTGAAAGTCAAAGGTTCACTCACGGACAAGTTGAAAGCTGTCAAAGCGGCTGGTTTTGATGGAGTGGAAATGAATGCGCCCGGCGTCAAGCTCGCTGACACGCTGAAAGCGATCGAAGAATCGGGCCTGCCAGTCGACGGCACTGTGAATTCGACGCACTGGAAAATTCGCCACACAGACCCCGACCCAGACGTTCGAAAAAAGGCTCTCGATTCTTTAACGGCTGCGATTGAAGTCACGGCGAAGCTGAATGCAGACACTTGCCTATTAGTGATTGGTCATGGAAAAGACGGCGACAAAGCCACGATTCGTCAGCGAGCCATCGATAGCATCCGCTTGGCGATTCCCGTTGCGGAAAAACACAAGGTTGTGATTGCCATCGAAAATGTCTGGAATCATTTTTTGTATGACCATTCAGGCGGGGCAGATCAGTCTGCTCAGCAATTCGTTGACTTCATTGATGAACTGAATAGTCCGTGGGTGGCGATGCAGTTTGATATTGGAAATCACTGGAAATACGGCAGTATGGGAGACTGGATTCGCCAATTAAACACAAGAATTCGCAAGTTGGATTTAAAAGGTTTTAGTCGGCAAAAAAACAAGTTCACCAAAATCGGTGCTGGAGACTTGGACTGGGCGGACGTCCGTTTGGCCCTTCAGGAAATCGACTACAAGGGCTGGGCGGCTGCGGAAGTGGCCGGAGGCGACCTAAAGCGACTGAAGGAAGTGTCCACCAATGTCGACCAAGTTTTCGGCTTGAAGTAAGCACCAGTCAATCCCTTTTGGGCGCTCACGTTCACTTCAAGGGACGGCTTGCTGACTCCTAGAGCGACGCTTGCCATAGTGACACATGTCTACATGCAGTGATAGAATATGCCCTGATAGAATTTTCAAGGATGGCCGTTTTTTTGGCTCTTCCATTGATCGCGGCAAACCTGATATCGCACTGCGTTGATTCATTTCGTGTCGTTTCCTTTCCCAGTCCCTCCCCTAATAACTCTGTGACCCGTGTCACAGTTGCTTACCGCATTGCTCGTACAATAAAACTGCAACATTCGCTGTTTTACTTCGGAAAGCATGCTTTTGTGGCGGCACTTTTGATCGCCCCTCGTGTTTCTGATGGCATCACAGCCTAATACGTTTGATAACTTGAGCACTTTTCGTCACCTCCGATCACCTTGTTTGATGGGTTTGACGCTCTACTTTTAAGGACTCCCCATGTTCGTGCGTACTTTCTCAGCCATTTTGCTGGCAGGTTTCTGCTGCGTCGCCAATGCTTCCGAAAACCGAAACGGCGTGACCGAACGAGTTTCAGAAGACATTGAATTTTTGGCTTCCGATGCATTGGAAGGTCGCGGCGTTGAGACCAAAGGGATTGAAGTCGCGGCGGAACGCATCATTGATGTGTATGAAGCGGCGGGATTAAAGCCAGCAGTGGGAGACAGCTACCGGCAAGAATTTTCGATCTCAGTTGGCAAGACTGTCGCTTCTGACAGTACGAAAATTCAATTTCACGGGCCAGAAAAGACTGTGGTTGATCTGACGATGGGCAAACAGTTTCAGCCTTTGCACGCCGGTGGTTCAGGCACTGCGGCTTCAGAAGTTGTGTTTGTTGGCTACGGAATTTCTTCTGCAGAAGACGACTACGACGACTATCAAGGAATCGATGTTGAAGGCAAAGTTGTCGTCATGATTCGTCGTGAACCTCGTCAAAAAGTCGATGGGGCAAAGTTCCGAGGACGTCGAACCAGTCAGCATGCTTACATTAATAGTAAGCTTGCTTTGGCGAAGAAAAACAAAGTGGGAGCCATTTTGTTTGTGAATGATCCCACCTCGACACAAGGTTCAAAAGACGAACTCACATCTCCCAATGGGTTTGGAGATCGCAGCCAAGGAGTTCCCTTTTTTCATGTGGCACAGAGTGCAATCGACCAGTTGCTGGCAAAAGCACCTTTAACGGTTGAAATCGATGGCAACCAACAAAAACTGACTTCTTTACAAGCTGTTGAAGCCGAAATTGATCGCAATCTCAAACCAGTTTCTCAAGTCATGACTGACTGGTCTGCTTCCGTTGACGTGAGTTTTGATTCGGAATCTGTGAAGGCCTACAATCTCCTGGGAATTTTGGAGGGCGAAGGCCCACTGGCCGACGAATTCGTCGTCGTCGGTGCTCACTATGACCATATTGGTCTTGGAGGAGTGGGGTCTCGGGCAGCTTCTCGCAGAGGCGAAATTCACAACGGAGCCGATGACAACGCATCCGGCACCGCAGCCGTGATGGAATTGGCTCGACGTTTAAGCGAAGGCCCAAAACCCAAACGTTCCATTATTTTTGCCTGCTTTTCGGGTGAAGAACGAGGCCTATTGGGAAGCAGTTACTACGTCAATGATCCGGTTGTCCCATTGGCTCAGACATCTGCAATGCTGAACTTCGACATGATCGGCACTTTAAGAAACAACAAACTGGAAATCGGTGGAGTTGGCACAGGAGAAGGATTGCGAGCCATTGTGGGGGCGGCTGATGAAAAATCATCCTTGAACGTCAACACATCGGAACATGCATTTGCCGGAAGCGATCACCTGCCCTTCATTCGTAAGAAGGTTCCAGCAATGTTTTGCTTTACAGGCATGACAGACCGCTACCACACTCCCGATGATGACTTTGCTCAGATCAATGTTGAGGGGGCCGTCAAAGTGATCGGATTTGCAGAAGATGTTCTCAGAGGCCTTGCTGACATGCCGACTCGCCCGGAATTTCAACGGGTGTCAGCAAGAACTAAAAAGGTGCCTTACTTTGGTGCCATTCCGTTTTTGTCCGCTGAAGAGGGAGTCCAAGGCGTTCGAGTCCGCGTGATCCGCAAAGAGAGCCCAGCGGAAGCAGCAGGACTTCAGGTTGGGGACATCATTACCGCCGTGAACAATCAGCCGGTCGCAGACTACGGCAAGTTGATCGAAGTTTTACGGCAGATGAATGCTCAGGACGAAGTCAGCGTAAAGGTGTTACGAGCCGAAGCGATCATTACAACCAGTGTCAGACTGGGACGATCAAAATAACACACCCAGTGCAGCACTGTGGTAAAATCACTTCAGCAGTTCTGCACATGTGTCCCAGACTGCCGCGTCTTATGATGAGACGCGGTGATCAGCGAAATTGTGTCGTATTTCAACGAATGGCAGAAGTTTGAGCCTAAGGAAACCCTCTTAAAAAAAGTTTCAAAGCTCAATGAAATCTCTATGGCCCAAAAACCTGACTGGATGAATCCCCCCCCTGTCAGGCGATGTGTTGACGAAACGCCACATCTTGCTTCCCGGAAGCCCTGCAGTAAGTGCACCCTTGGCAACCAACCTAGGTGTCTCTGTTTGTGTTTTGAAATATCGACTGGCACGCCTGATGCATATTAGTTTTGGCGTGGAAGTCGGCATGACATGGCCCGCCGTGTCGGCTGAAGCAAGACGCCTCAGGTTTACCTGTGGCGTCTTTTTTTACGCCATTTCAGATCGATGGTAAAAAACGAGTGTGAAGTGATGAGGATTCACTGAAACCGGTCGGCCTGATGACTGGTGGCCTCTGTTTGTGTTGGGTGAGATTTTGGAATTGCCAAGGCTGTGGAACTCGATTCTGTGAGCCTTGGAGGCCCGAATTTTCCCAATTGCCCGAATCGCACCGCAATTGATGCCTGTTTTCCGTCGGAGATCCCCGTGAGAACCGATTCAATCCTTGACACTTAGCAGCAATTCCGCCACGATCCCGCGTTCCTACAAAATCGGTGAGGTGATGGCGAACGCTGTCAGCCGAGATCGGTTTGCAATGCCACAGTTGTACGGACACTTGCTTAAGCTGTATCCGGCTTCCTTTATTTTAACACTACGTTCGTCTCGGACCTTACTACCATGGCCGTCCCGAAAAGAAGACAGTCGAAAACACGATCTCGCAAACGTCGCAGCCACAATGCGGTGAAGCCGATCCAATTAACTCGATGCCCTCAGTGCGGAGATTCTCTGCCGACTCACGTTGCTTGCCCGACATGTGGCTACTACATGGGTCGTGATATGGAACTCGACGGCGAGGAATAATTGAATGCGAGTCGCGCTTGACGCGATGGGGGGCGATGACGCTCCCGATCCAAACATCGACGGTGCTATTAATGCCGTTCAAAAGTCCGAGAACCTGCATGTCGTCCTTGTTGGCGACCCTGCTGTGTTGCAGCCAAAGTTAGCTGCCACAGGTTTCACTTCGGATCGCATCACCATCAGCGAATCTGATGGTGTTGTGGAAATGCATGAAAAGCCCATGGTGGCACTGCGTTCCAAGCCAAGCTGTTCTATTGCAGTTTGTTGGAAGCTGATGGCCAACAAAGACGTCGATGCGATTGTCAGCGCTGGAAATACGGGAGCCGTCGTTGCGGCGGGTCTTCGAACTCGCTTATTCCTGAAAGGCGTGAAACGCCCCGGAATCGCAGTCACGTTGCCAAATCTCAAAGGGCAAAGCGTACTGATCGATGCTGGAGCCAATCCAGCTGCAAAACCAGAACATCTTTACCAACACGCCATCATGGGCAGTATCTACTGTCGTGAAATCCTAGGCATTGAATCTCCTCGCATCGGACTGCTGAATATCGGTAGCGAAGATGGCAAAGGAAACGAATTGCATCAGGGGGCTCACGCGTTGCTGCAAGACTCTGTTCTCAAAGAAAACTACATCGGCAATGTGGAAGGTCGTGGAGTTTACTTAGGCGAAGCGGATGTTTTAATCTGCGATGGCTTCACAGGAAACATGATCCTGAAAGTCAGCGAAGGCATGGCCTCGTTCCTGTTAAAGACAGTTGGCAAGGCATTGGTTGAAGGCTTGCAGACCGAGCAGCAACGAGCCGGCGAAATTCTTCGCGAGGTGGCGAAGACATATGAGTACCAAGAAAGTGGCGGAGCGCCTTTGATGGGGATCGATGGCAACTGCATGATTTGCCACGGCAGCAGTGATGCTCATTCCATCGCCAACGCGCTCCGCATGGCAGAAACTCTCCAAGCTCATCATATCAACGACCAAATTGTGGAACACTTAGGCGCTTAGTTCACTGTGGGCGCTGAATTCACTGTGGGCGCTGAGTCCACCTGCGGGCTAAGGTTTTCACGCCTTTAAATGCGATTCGCAGCCAATCACAGCACAGGGCCGTGACGGGAACACAG
>CAYTUE010000050.1:1337-3268 GCA_964441085.1 uncultured Planctomycetaceae bacterium | reverse complement strand
CACAGGGCCGTGACGGGAACACAGAGCCGTGACGGGACACGGCACCGCGTTGCCAGACCGGTTGCGATTTTAGCTGTCCTTGGATGGAGAAGAAGGTCGCCCCGCATACATCAACGTATCAAGATAAGAAGTCCTTGAACGATTGCGACGCCTTCGACGGTCACGCCCCCGCAGCACGCGTTCGTCTTTCTGTTGAGTTTCATGACCGCGCTGGCTGGGTTGCTTTAAGCGAAGTTTCAGTGCGGCTTGCTGCGTGTAAGGGGCTTCCAGTCCGTGACGGTTGTGGTAGTGGTTGAAGATTCGTTCATACATTGGTCTCAACCGTCCACGACTGTCGTTGGATAGTTTTTTGTAGTGGTAGCGTCCCTCAAAACTTTTGTAGGGTTCATACGGGACGTCGAATCCCAAGTTGTACTTTGCCGTGTATTCGAATCCATGCAGCAAGCGGTTATCGAGAGCTCCGTAAAGATCGACGTTTTGAATCCAAGCGGTCTCACAAGTGTTCGCTAGGAATTCGAGACCCATCTGAGTATGAGCCTGGTCTCGGCCAGATTCTTGGCACTGCCCCGACGGCATAAAGTAGTGACCGATGGCACCGTTGCCTGGGCCATTGAGGTAGTAGTTGGTGGCCTTTTCGAACATTTCTTTATCGTCAAGAAAGACGCCCATTGCGCTCATTGCTTGCATCATCGAGGCGTCCCAGTTGCCGTTTGCAGTGGGATAGAAGTCTTTGATCACGGGATACCAGATGGTCCGGATCATTGCTTCAAACTGGACTTGATCGCCCTTAGGCCATTTGTCCCAAGTGTGTTTCAGCAGTTCGGCACCAATGCAGAAGTGGTAACCGCTCATCCCGACCAGAAGACGTGCGTCATGGTTTCCGATCGATTCAAGAGTTTGAGACCAACCATTGATGATTTCTGCCGCCTTGACTGCATGCGCTTCTTGACCCGAAATTGCCCAACAAAGTGCGTGATAGTAAGCTGCCCTTGCATCGTCACTGAATTCTGACGATCCAATGTTGGGGTTGTTGTACGGGCCGCGTTCGACGTGAGTCATCGGCTGTGCTCGCCATTTCAGTGACGCGTGTCGGGATTTTTTAAGCCCCTCCCATGCAGTTGTCCAAGGTTGCTTACCCGCTTCAATTTGCTGCTGGACAAACGTGATACTTTCACGACTGTGCGCGATCCCAGGGTGAACAAATTGCGCGCGAGCGATTGAGCTGGAAACGCATATCAGGAGAATAGCAAGGACTGCGATTCGCATGAGATTGACTTTCGGTGGTAGGCATCTGGTGGAGGAGGGGAGGGGGAAGGGTATCTTGTGGGCAGCTTTTTGCCGGACACAAAATGGAAATTCACGCGGCAATTTTCCCATCTGGTTGTGAGATTTGATTTACTGCCGAATGAGCCTCTTTCGTAGTATATCGAAGATTCCGCTTGGAATCACAATTTTCCTTTCGGCGGAATGGCAAGAAAAACACAAGCCGCTGGACGTTCCTTGAATAGATCTGCACGCATCAAAGTTGTTACCTTCACCATGATGCTAGGGGCCAATGGGCAAGCAGCATCCGTCCAGTCTATGGTATTTTGCTGCTGGTAATGCACAGGTTAGCAGTTCGTTGAAAAACTGCCCCAGTCGCAACCCGAAGCGTGAGCGGGGAAATAGGTATCTTGACTCGTTCCTCGCTGACTCTCTGACGTGTCGGGTTACCTTTTCAGCAGCCCGTCTAAGCGTCAGCCACTTTTGCGGGCGGCAGCAGATTGCAAATTGAATGGCGATCTTCCATAGTGGAGCCAACCAATAGGCAGTGGCAAGTGATTTGAGATGTCGCCACATCACTGAAGATTCCATTTTAAGTCTTGTTGTGGCTTTGGTCACGACTGTGTGAATGTCGACCGTGTGAATGTCGTTAACAGTGTCACCGTAGC
>CAYTUE010000050.1:0-1237 GCA_964441085.1 uncultured Planctomycetaceae bacterium | reverse complement strand
TCAGCAGCATTTGCGGAGCCAGTTTCAAAACCAAACCTCGTGATTATTTTTGCGGACGATCTTGGTTACGGGGATGTCAGTTGCTACGGGGCCACAAAAATTGCCACACCGAACATCGATCGCTTGGCAAGGCAGGGGATGAGATTCACAGATGCTCATTCTGCAGCTTCATTGTGTTCGCCATCACGATATGGTTTGCTGACTGGCCGAGCTCCTTGGCGTCTGCATCGAAAAGGCAACGGGTATCGCTTGAATCCCGGTCAGATGACGCTGGCCATGTTTCTTCAGGCTTCAGGCTACACGTCGGCAGCCATTGGGAAATGGCATCTGGGCTATAGCAAAGACTGGAACAAGCCACCGATCAGTGGGCCATTAGAAGTCGGCTTTGACTACCATTTTGGAGTACCGCAAAATCACAACGATTCCACCCGAGCCTTTATCGAAAATCATGATTTGGTCGGACGCAAGCCAGGCGAAGACTACCGCATTGTGAAAGGGCGTGATTTCCCTGAAGGCTTAGCACAGCCTCGAATTGAAGATCAGGTTGATACCACGCTCACGAACAAAGCGGTTGAATTTATACGCAAAAATGCTGATAACACTTTCTGCCTGTATTTCACTCCATGTGCCCCACACACTCATGTCACGCCCGCCGCAGAGTTTCGTGATTCAAGTACGGCAGGATTGTATGGCGACCACGTGCAAGAGCTTGACCATCACGTGGGTACCATCTTGAGTACGCTTGATGAACTTCAACTTGCCAATCAAACGCTCGTAATTTTTGCGAGCGACAATGGGTCAACCCCCAAAGATTTCAAGGGGACTCAGGGAGTTCGTCTGAATCTTGCTGACGACTCCGGTGATATTCGCAAGAAATTTAAGACAGCCAAGGCGGATGCGAAAAAACTCGGACACGTAACAAATGGTCCTTGGCGTGACGGCAAAGGGTATGCCTATGAAGGTGGTCACCGGATTCCATTGATCGCCCGCTGGCCGGGCCAAATTGCCGAAGGAACCGTATCGAACTGCACGGTCAGCCTAACGGACCTGTTTGCGACTGCAGCGGATATCGTCGATAAAAACTTGCCCGAAGACGCTGCTGAAGATTCATTTAGTTTGCTGCCGATCTTGCGTGGGCAGGCCGATAAAATCACTGGCCGCAAGTCGGTCTTTATTCTGGGGAACGGCAAGGACAGTTCTGTTGCCGTTTGTTCGGGAAAGTGGAAGCTGATTGTCC
>CAYTUE010000049.1:26639-29059 GCA_964441085.1 uncultured Planctomycetaceae bacterium | reverse complement strand
ACCGCAAATCCGCACAACAAGGGAACCTGCCACTGCTAACGGCAACGTTCACCGGCCCGCGGCTCCGTGTGCAACGCATTGTTATCCCGCGTTTTGCACTAACAGTCTGTTGAAAAACCTGGTTGTTTTGCTGTGGGTTTTGTAGACTCTTGGAGGTTATGCCTTTAGGAGTGAGAAGATGGCGTTACGTCGACGAGAAGCAAAACGACAGCAGGATTTGTGGATCTCGACCAGTGAGATTGCTCGAAGTCCCGGACACGTATTTTACTCTTGCGAACGCCGACATGGACCTCGTGTCACTTATTCAAGACTGCCCTGCAACAAAAATCATTTCGATCAGCGGCTTAAGGAAACCTAACACCTCTTTCGCGAGCCAGTCGGAAAATCAACGTTCTTCAACAGGCTACTAGAGAGGGCGGGCTGCTAGGCTGGCAGCCAGCAGGAACAGGCATTTTGCGAATTCTTGTTCGCAAAATGATACAATCGTCTTTTCGTTGATCAACCGTCTCGTTGATCAACTGGCCGAAACCAATTAACCGAGCAGATCACCTCGAGTAATGCGTTTGATTTCTTCTACGCTGGTGACGCCTTCTAAGACTTGTTCCCAACCGCTTGAACGGAGAGTCGTCATGCCGTGCTGTAAAGCATAGGCTCGAATCTTAGTAGCACTCATGTTTTCCGCACACATTTCCTGCAGTGTTGGGTCGGTGTGCAGTAATTCGAAGACACCAATTCGCCCCGAATATCCAGTGTCGCTGCACTCTCGACAACCCACTGGTTCGCACACGGTGACTTTGTCGGTTTCAGGGAAGTCGCCAGGAAGGTTGATGTCGCTTAGCTTCACCGTTTTTTTGCAATCGGCACACAAACGGCGAACCAGTCGTTGAGCCAAAACACCTTCCACTGTGCTCGCCACCAAGTAAGGTTCGACTCCCATGTCGACCAGTCGAGTAAACGCGCTGGGAGCATCATTCGTATGCAGTGTGCTAAACACAACGTGTCCGGTTAAGGCCGCCTGAATGGCAGCTTGAGCTGTTTCGCCGTCTCGAATTTCCCCAATCAACACCACATCGGGGTCGTGACGCAGAATGCTGCGAAGTCCGGCAGCGAACGTTAAACCGATGCGACTGTGAACCTGAATCTGACTGATCCCGTCCATCTGATATTCCACCGGGTCTTCCACGGTGATGATTTTGGTGGCCGGATCTTTGATTTCATTTAACGCACTGTACAGAGTGGTTGATTTACCAGACCCTGTAGGACCGGTTACTAAAATGATTCCGTGAGGCAACGTAATTAAGTCGCTGAACTGCTTAACGATTGTCGGCGGCATACCGACGTTCTTTAAGTCGAACTTCATTTTGTCTTTATCAAGCAGACGCATCACGACGCCTTCGCCGTGAGACATCGGAATGATGGAAACACGTACGTCAACTTCTCGCCCGGATACTCGCAGCTTAATTCGACCATCTTGAGGCAAACGCTTTTCAGCGATGTTCAGATGAGACATAATTTTTAAGCGAGTCACAATTGCAGAATAGAAGTGATTGATTTCTGCAGGCACCGATTGAATGCGAAGCACGCCGTCGATTCGATAGCGAACCCGAAGCCCACTTTCTTGAGGTTCGATATGCACGTCGCTGGTTCCCAGTTTGACGGCTTCGATCAGCAGTTCGTTCACCAGTCGGATCACAGAAGGTGCTTGAGCCCCTTCTGCTAATTCACCAAAGTCTTCTTCGATTTCTTCAAGAAGTTCGATGCCTTCTTCGCTGCGTTGGCGAACCAGTTCGTTAATGGTATCGCCACCGACTCCGAGCAGTTCTCGAATCCGAACTCCCAGTTCGTTGCTTCGAGTCAGCACAGGTTCCAACCGCATTCCGCTTACGGTGCTCAGTTCATCTAAACCTTCTAAATCCAACGGATCGCCGGTGGCGACAATGACGTGACCATTCTGCCGATACAAGGGCAACAGAGTATGTCGATAGATGGCTGATGTGGGAAATTCAGAAAGCAACTGTGTGTCGACTTCAACGTCTTTTAGGTCGACATAGTCCATTCCAAGTTCATGAGACAGCGTTTTTAAAATCGCGTCTTCGGAAGTTAGCCCCATGCGAATCAACGTCTTGTCGATCCGCTCGCCATTCTGTTCGCTCATCCCCAGCTGAAGCTGTTCGCCCGTGATGACACCTTCATCGACAAGTAGTTGACCAATGTGCATTTCGTTCGCTCCGGATGATGCCGTGCAGGCTGTGAATGAGGATCTGGAGAGAAGGGGAAAACTTCCGGATCAAGAAACAAATAAACAGGTGATCTCGTGAGATGGATTCGATCGGCTTCATGAATCAGCGAAGCAGGCTAGGACTCTCGCTAAGAGGGCAGTGTGGGAACATTTGAACGAGTGTGATTACCGACCGCCACCT
>CAYTUE010000049.1:20837-26539 GCA_964441085.1 uncultured Planctomycetaceae bacterium | reverse complement strand
CCACCTGTGGCTCCACCACCTCCCGATCGGCCTCCACCGCCACCTTGTAACTGTTGAAGAGCCCGTTGGCGGAGTTGGTTTTGAGCATTCTGGCTTGCTGATGAAGAACTAGAACGTCCACCACCGCCACCACCCGATGACGTTCGACTGGTCGACGAAGAACTGACTGACACTTTAGGCATCAGGTTTCTGAGCATGGTTTGGACGACTGCCGCATCTGTGTTGCGAAGTTGAATTGAGCGAACAGTAGGATGAGCCAGTTCAGCGGCTTGATCCATTTGCAAAATGACACTCGCCACTTCGTCATAGATTTCTTGGTTGCTGTTAATTGTGATCGTACTGGTGTTGGTGTCGATTCCCAATGTCATCCGAACACCAGTTGCCGAAGGTGCTGCCGCACCTCCTCCTCCGCCACCAAACATTGCGGCCAATGGATTGGCTTGCTGTCTGCGTTGCTGGTTAGGAGCTTCAAGGTAGGGCGAAAAGACGTCTCGAACCACGCTTGCAACAGCACTTACATCGGCATACTTCAATGCAATCTGTCTGGGCTCCATATCCTTTTGGCTGTTAGGAACATCATCGGAATCTAAAACCTGAAGGAACGACAAGGCATCGTTGATCATCGATTGAGGGCCCGTTATGAACAGGCTGTTGGTTCGAATGTCCGGGATGATTCGTAAAGTTGAAGAACTCATCCCCAAGCCGCTGAGCCCAGTGGCATCCAACAGGTTGCTTCCGACATTTCCAAGACTTGCTCCCAAATCACCCAGCAAACTGCTACTGGCTGCTCCAACAGGAGACGACACCGAACTACTGGGAAAAAACTGAGACAACATATCGGCGGCTTCGGTCGCGTCTGATTGTTTCAAGTAAACGACCGTCCATTCTGGCTTCATTGGCAATGATCGATGCAACATATCCAGCAGGGCTTCAAGCTCGTCCAGTGCAGATGGGTCGTCGGCCACTAACAGAAGATCGTCTCCCATCAGCTGCACAACCACATCAGATTTTTTCATGCTGGCCTTCGGGGCAGTCATGTTCTTTTCTTGAACGGCTGCTGTCTGCCATATCGAAACATGAGATGTCGAAACGTGAGGTGTCGAAACGCGAGATCCTGTTGCTCGCGAACTTGACTGATGCGAAGTTCGCTTTCGAGCAGATGTTTGGCGCCCCGACAGATGTCGTGAGCCAGCCTGTGCTGAACCGTTTCCCGACTTCCAGCCCCAGTCGGAAATGTTATCGCCCGTGGCCTTGCGATCTGCAGGATTCCAGTCTCTACCAGAAGGTTGTTCTGCAGCAGGAGCGTTGGCAGCGGGTGAACCGGGACGTTGGTCAGTTCCAATTTCTTGATCGGGAGTCCGTCGGCTGCGAATGGGGCTGTCGTCGTTAGGAACGACGATGTTAATTTTTGTGCCCTGCTGCGATTCCCATTGCTGCTGCAGTACCTGAAGAAACTGTTCTGGGTTGCGGCCTTGCAGGGAAAACCGTCGCACAAGTCCTCCTTCGCCTCGAGGACGAACGCCTGAACCGTCTTCTCCAAGATCAGCCAACACAGCTCGAATTTGAGTAATCGATTCAATGTTGCCTCGAATAATCAAGCGGCGTCCAATGAGATCGGTTTCGATTGTCGGAGCAGCATCTCCATCGGCAAAAAACAAGGATCTCAACGTGGCGGCTGCTGAAATTGGATCCATCGAAGTCAGTGGAATCACGGCCACTGATCCTGTGGACCCTGCACCGTCTAACTGGCGAACCAGGATCGCAACTTCTTCGTGCTGACGTTCAGTTGCCATAATGTGAATGCGACCGTTGCGGCCATCTTCATTCACAACAGTCACGCCAGGGATATTCATCGCAGTTAACGTTTTGGTGACTTCTGCAGTGTCGGAATTATTCACTTGGTAGACTTCTAAGTAAGTCCCTTTGCGTCCTCGAGTCAACGATTCGCCGTTGGGGCCTTCAGATACGTCCAAAGCTTTTAAGATCGTTTCGACCAGTTCGTGCTGAACGGCTGTGCCCGTAATCAGTAAGCTATTCAAACGAAGGTCTGAAGCGATTTGAAGAGGTGCTGCTGTGCTTGCTGAACTTGAAGTTTGAGTTGATTGACTTCTTGAATTTTGAGAGCCTTGCCCCCCCTGTCCTTGTCGAGTTCGACTGTGGGACTGTGGCCCGTTTCCGGCACTCACATTTTGCACATTTTGTCGCATTCCAAACTGAGTCATCACAGCGATTTCTGCTTCTTCGGCATCCATGTTCTTAATAAAGTACGAACGAAAGATCAGCGTGTCTGGCTTTGACTTAGATTTCGCATCGACCAAAAATCCATGAATGCGTCTCAGGTTTGCTCCCACGTCTGTCAGAATCAAAACCTTTGATTCTGTTAACGCGACCATGCTTCCCAATGGACCAAGGACCGCTTCGATTTCCTGAGCCAACTTAGCGGCATCCATCCCATCGACATCCATTTTGAAGTTGGCAAGTTCGTTTTCACCAACAGCAAGTGTTGGTGTCACCTGCAGTAGTTCAGCTGCTGAAACGTCTCGAATCAAATACGGAGGAATGCCGTTGTCCACATTCATGACGCTGAGGAAACCATCCTTCTGAATCATGACGAACCCTTTTCGGTTCAGATAGCCATTCAGGATGTCCATCGTTTTTACGGCACTATAGGAATTGTTGTCGAAGTGACTGAACGTGCCTGGTGGCACTTGGTTCAGGTCTAAAGTTAAACCTGCTCCATCGGCATACATTTGCAGAACTCGCTCCCACATTTCATTGCGGAAGTTGAATGAAAATGATTCAATCAGCTTGGTGCCGCCTTGGCTGGATGCTCCAAAGCTACCCATTGATTCGCCCGCAGGTTGCTGAACTGCGTCTTTGGTTGTGCCTTGGGTTGTGGGCGAACCATTTCCAGTGGAACCTGAAGTTCCCGTCGCAACGCTTGCGGGCTTTGCCCGAGTGGCTTGAACTTTGTACATCGCCTGCTGTTTTTCATTCAAAACAGCTAAGAATTTATTCTGCCATTCGGTATCGAATTTTGCCCAGTCATCGTTCGATGCATCGTCATCCATCTTACGTTCGGCTGAACGACGTTCATTGTCGATTTTTGTGATTTGGGCGATTTGCTCTTCAGTGACTTCGTATTCCTTGGCGACTCGCGCATCTGTAAAGGCTCTCATCCGAGCAGATTCTAAGAACAGGCTTCGCAGATTCTTCTTTTGCTCGTCAGTGAGCGATTCAATGACCTTGGCCTTTCCGGCCTGAGTCATTTCTTCACGCTTGGCAAACATTTCCTTGCGGATGGCATCCTTTTCTGCGTCATCAGCTTCTCCGATTCTTTCCAGATAGGGTTTAAAGAAGTCGGAATCAGGCGTTGAGGTTCTTAATAGCTCAGCCACTTTTTCTGATTCCGCTTCAGAAAGACCGATTTCTTGGCGCGTTTCCCCCTGACTTAATAAATCAACTTCCAGACGACGGCGTTGAGCAAAGGCTGATTGACTGACAAAGCCGCTTGTCAAAGTCGCAAGCACCAAAACCAACATCATCACCATGCGAAAATGGTGAGGTCGGCATGCGGCGCGAGAGATGGAATTTATGAATTGCAACATCGTTGAGATCAGACCGCTAAGAGATCGTGATTAAATAAGGCAGGCAGTTTACTTAGACTCGGGAATCTTGCCAGAATGTGTTCGACAACAGCAGACAGAATTCTGTCCCCCAAGGTGGGATGGGAACAGTTGAGCTGGAAAAGCACAATTTGGGTTGATGGCGTGAACACGGTTAATTCGTGTCAGAGTCTGTATAATTTAGGATTTCGTCGCCAGATCATGCCATTCTTGGGTTCTTGTCCTGTCTGACGCGGGAATCCTGACTCCCGCGCGGCAAGTGACGATTCTGACAGTCGATTGCCGCTGTTTTGTGCTCGCATTTTGCGTTTCACCTCGGTTTTTATGAATATCCGTTGTGAAAGGGCCATGTCGAGAAAAATGGAAGCGCGGCTGCAAGAAGCGCGGCGGCAACAGTGCAGCGGCAACAGTCACTTTGAGACGCTGGTCATTTGAAACGCTGAATCAGTGGCAATTTGTTCACGAAGCGTCAGCCGCAGTCATTGCCGCCTCGCCCTGTCCCGAGCCAAGCTCTGTGTTTTCGCCGACAATCAAATTCTGTGATCAGATTGCGTCTGTGTGACAAAAATTTGAGCCTGCTGCTGGTATGGCACGCCAAATGCTGTATGACGGTTAACGCGACATTTTACATTAAGAATGCCGCAAGGTGCTGATGGATGCAGCACCCATGCTTAAAACGCAGGCATCGATTGATGTTTGCAGGAACAAGACAGAAGTATTTTGGCATCAGTGGTTGATGTCGGGTTGTTGTTCCGCCGCCAGGGAAATCTGTGGAAGTGCAGAAGGTGGTTTAAGTGACCGCGAGTTGAATTTTGTTCACTCAGCGGCAGTGACTCTGATTGATTTCATGGGAGAAGGTAACTGAACATGGCGAAGTCGAAACTTGAATACATTTGGCTGGATGGCTCACACCCAACTCAGGGCATGCGTTCTAAGACAAAAATCGTTGAAAATTTCAGCGGCAAAGTCGAAGACTGCCCCATGTGGTGTTTTGATGGAAGCAGCACCAATCAGGCTGAAGGCGGATCTTCAGACTGTTTGCTGAAGCCCGTTTACTGTGTACCAGATCCCGGTCGTTTGGGTGACGGTTACCTTGTGATGACCGAAGTTCTGAACGCAGACGGTTCTGCTCACGAAACCAATGGTCGAGCCACCATTAACGACGATGACAATGATTTTTGGTTTGGTTTCGAGCAGGAATACTTCCTGTGGGAACCTGAATTTAACCTTCCACCAGGTTTTCCACCAGGCGGTTACCCAGCTCCACAGGGCCCTTACTACTGTTCTGTTGGTGCGAAGAACGCTTACGGTCGAGACTGCATCGAAGAACATCTTGAGCTGTGCTTGCAGGCTGGCTTGAATGTTGAAGGCATCAATGCCGAAGTGGCTGCTGGCCAATGGGAATTTCAAGTCTTCGCCAAAGGAGCTGCGGCTGCTGGAGACGAAACTTGGATCGCCAGATACCTGCTGGACCGAACTGCAGAAAAGTATGGCTACGCGATTAACTACCACCCCAAACCACTCGGCGAAACCGACTGGAATGGATCTGGAATGCACGCCAACTTTTCGAATTCCACGTTGCGTACTTGTGGTGACAAGGCAACCTACGAAAAGATTTGCGAAGCGTTTGCTCCACGAATCCAAGAGCACATTGGAGTTTACGGGCACGACAACGATAAGCGTTTGACTGGTCTGCACGAAACTCAATCCATCGATAAGTTCAGCTACGGAGTATCTGACCGAGGAGCATCGATCAGAATTCCAGTCGCAACCGTTGAATCTGGTTGGAAAGGCTGGCTGGAAGATCGCCGTCCTGCTTCCAACGCAGATCCATACAAAGTGGCTGCTGAAATTGTGAAGACCGTTAAGGGCTCATAACCCTTGACCGACTCACAGCGGAACACCTCTGAATGCAAATGACGAGAAGAGGGCTTTCCGGGAGTCACTGCTGGTTACCGAGGAAACTCGGTAACCAATCTCCCAGGCCGTCTGGTCTCCCACCAGGCGGCCACCTTCTTGCGCTGATTTTGCGTGACCGTTCAAGAACTGAGGTTGCCCCGCAATTCGCCAGCCACT
>CAYTUE010000049.1:0-20737 GCA_964441085.1 uncultured Planctomycetaceae bacterium | reverse complement strand
TTCGCAGCCGGTTTCCTTGTTGTTGAACACGATCGATCAAACAAATCTCGATCACTCTTTGAAAAACGCAACGACAAAACTCACGTATCGAGTTTTCACCGGGATCATATTTTAACAGCCTGTAAAACGCTGGCCTTGAAAAAACTCACAGTATTTCAGGGGTAAGACGTGACAGGTCACTTGGGGACGATTAAGTTCAGTCGGCCTAGAAATGATGCCGCCGCCAATGCTGTCATTGGGGACAAATTGGGATCAATGAGCAGCCTAACCACTGCCTGCAATTCAGAAAGATGTAACGAATGAAATGGACCACTTTACTGCTTGCTTCGTTGGGGCTCTTCGTGGCCAACGAACAGGTTTTCGCGACACCCCAACAAGACGAAGCTGGCTCTGCCGTTACTTCTGAAACAACGGAACCTTCCGCAACGTCTGAAGCTGAATCAACGCCTGCGAAAGGAATCGCCATTGAAGGCGGTGACGGCACTCTCACAGAAGTGACCGCCGACTATGACAAGGCGGATCTGGCTTGGATGCTGGTTTCGATTGCTCTTGTGCTGATGATGACGGCTCCTGGCTTAGCCCTATTTTACGGCGGATTAGTCCGCAAAAAAAACATCTTAAGCGTCATGATGCAGTGCATTTTCCTGATGGGAATTATGTCCATTGCATGGTTGGTGGTTGGCTACAGTTTGGCCTTCGGCGGAACAACGCCGTTCTATGGTGGCTTCGAACACATTCTGCTGAAGGGAGTTTCTCCTGCAGTGGGTGTTGGCTCGGCTGATTTTTTGGCTTCAACGCAAATCATCGTCGCCTTCCAAGGCATGTTTTTCATTATCACTCCCGCATTGATCTGTGGAGCCTACGCAGAACGCATGAAGTTTAGCGCGATGGTGACCTTCAGCTTGCTTTGGGGATTGTTGATTTACTGTCCGATTGCTCACTGGGTTTGGGCAGACAATGGCTGGCTTTGCCACTGGAATAAAGAGGCCATGTACCCCGCGATCGATTTTGCTGGCGGGCTTGTCGTTCATATCAGTAGCGGTGTGGCCGCGTTGATGTGTGCGATTGTCATTGGAAAGCGTCGTGGCTTTCCCACAGAACCCATGCCTCCTCATAATCTGACATACACAGTCATCGGTACGGGCCTACTGTGGGTAGGCTGGTTTGGCTTCAATGGTGGTAGCGAATTAGCGATCGATGGAATCGCTGTGAACGCCGTTTTGGCGACTCACATGGCGGCTGCCGCAGGAGTTCTCGGCTGGTCTCTGGCAGAAATCCTGAAGCACGGCAAAGCCAGTATTTTGGGAGCCTGTTCGGGAGCCGTCGCTGGTTTGGTTTGTATTACTCCTGCCAGTGGAAGCGTGACTCCTGTCAGCGGCATGATTATGGGCTTTCTCGCGGGTCTATTCTGCTACTTCTGTTGCACAACAATGAAGAATAAGCTGGGATACGACGATTCCTTGGATGCTTTTGGAATTCACGGTATGGGGGGCGTCTTGGGCGCACTTTTAACCGGCGTTTTCGCCACCAGCTTGGTGACGGGAGCGGAAGTTGATGGAAAGCTTGAGCGTGTGGGAGGTTTGCAGGGCAATTGGGGTCAAATGACGCCTCAAATCGTCAGTGTTGCTGCTGCATTTGTCTTCAGTGCGATTGGAAGTTTCATTTTACTGAAGGTTATTGATGTGATTGTTGGTCTTCGAGTATCCGAAGATGAAGAAGTTCGTGGTTTAGATATCACACAACACGGTGAGGAAGGGTACATTTTCCAGTAGACTGCCGGTTCCTATGAACCAAAAATACTGGTACTGTACGGCAGGCGAGAAACCGGGGGTTCTGTTGATTAACAGAACCCCCAAACAAACCTATTTGTTTGGATCACAAATGAACCAATGCTCACCGTCAAAAAGACGTGAAGTTCATAAAGTGAAGTCAGCAGGAATTCTTGAACGATGAAGAAAATTGAAGCGATTGTTCGCCACTTCAAACTGGAAGACGTTAAGTCGGCCATTACTGATGCTGGTGTCCAAGGGATGACAGTCACAGAAGTTCGAGGTTTCGGACGACAAAAAGGTCATAAAGAAACATACCGCGGCGCGGAATACATTGTTGATTTCATGCCCAAGGTAAAAATTGAAATCGTCATTGGCGACGCAGACGAAGACAAGGTTGTCGAAGCCATTGTCAATTCTGCTCGCACCGGCCAAGTGGGCGACGGTAAGATTTTCGTAAGCACAATCGACAAAGTGATTCGAATTCGAACGGGTGAATCTGACGAATCAGCGATCTAACGATTTGTCTGAATTCAAATCAACGGACACGGACAACGAAGTTGATTTCCATCAACCCGCAGTTCGCTCCGTTTTGCATCAAGGCATGGTGAGGATTTTTATTCCCACCATGCCTTTTTTCATGCGCCCAGCACACTGATCTTGTTGAGCAAAATGCTCAATCAGTGAGTATGGTTTCCAGCGTGGTATCCATCGTGATTTTTATGAATATCGTTCGAGCCTTGAAGGCTCCACGGTCACAAGACTCCACGATAACAAGCCCCCATGGTCACAAGCCCCCATGTGACTGCCCTTCATGAAGTTTCAACGTGGCCTGCATTGCCTTGGTTTGCCTTGCCTTCACACAGCACAGGACGACACAAGCGACTGCGAATCGGCTTTGGCGACCCTACACTCAAGTAATCGTTGCAGCGACTCAGCATGGATCACAGGTCGCTATTCGGGGGCGTTCCAGATTTCGATTCTTCGAAACGCGACGTCAACAACAAAGACGATCAAGGCCGTCATTAAGAGCCACGGCCACAAAGGAACCGGTTGGCGAGCCGTTCGTTCATCGGGGTCACCAACAGCTGCTGCTTTCACGTCATAGCGGCCTCCACTGGCTCTCGAAATTTGACGCAAAGTCGCTTCGCCGGGAGGCTGTAATTTCAGTTCATCCGCGTAGCCCACGGTGAGACCTCGCGAAATTCTTTGTGTGTCACCACCAGCTTGAATTTGAGCCAAGTCGAAATGATAGGCCCCTTTTTCGGGTGTCCGCAGCTTGGCTTCATAGTGGCCGGGAGCCGTTTGATTGAACGAAATTTTCTGCTTCCCCAACTTGGGATCGATCACCGTGAGGCGAGTCACTGCATCATCGATGAATTGTCCGTTTTGATCGACAGAATCCATGGAAACCACCACTTGTTCGGCTCGACGTTGAATGTCAACGTAAACTCCCTTGCTGTCGTCCTTCCGCATGGCGTGGCGAATGACCTGAGCCCAAAAGGGGCCAAAGTCGGGCCACGAAAGCCATTCCGCCGCCCAGCGAGCTTTTGCGTCGCTGGTAAAGGCAACTGACATTCCTAAACCGTATCTCCACCAAGCCAACACGGGATCGCCTTCTTCGCTGGCCAGAATAAATTCGGCAGTGGGTTTGGGGCGAGTTACCACATATCCCAAAAGCAGCGGAGCCAAATCCATTTCGATTCCTTCCAACACGGGGGTGGGACGAACCATTTGAACGGCAAACGGAAGTTCATTAATCGCCGACTTACTGGCTTCCATGGTTTCCTTCGCAAACACCTGAGGCACCGTGGATGGGTCGTCGCAAAAGTAGTACCGACCTCCACCGATATCCGCCAATTCTTCCAGCAATTCTTGAGACGCTCCCTGCCCCAATGCCACTGTGGATAACGTCATACGAGAGGCTGAAATATCGCCAGCTAACGCTTGAAAGTCTCCGCCAGTCGAATGCCCATCTGTTAACAGAATGATATGTTTCAATCGAGCCGACACGGGTAACAGAGCGTTGTAGGCTTCCACCAACGCTGGATAAATGGCCGTGCCGCCAGACGCTTCGATCGAACTAATCTGATCGATGATCTGGCCCTTGTTATCAACCAACTGAATTTCCGCGACCGTCGTCGGAGATCCATCAAACGCGATCACTCCGATGGAATCTTTGGGGCCTAGTAATTCAACGGCTGCCTTGGCGGCATCTTTCGCCAATTCAATTGGTTGTCCGCCCATTGACCCACTTTTATCGATGACCAGCAACATCGCTAAAGACGGCTTTTCTTTTTCCTTTTCGAAGTTGCTACGGACGGGCAAAATTTCTTCGATCTGAGTTCGATAGTAACCACCCAGCCCAAACGATTCGTCGCCTCCCAGCATGATAAATCCGCCGCCCAAATCTTGAACGTACATGCGAATCAAATCCATTTGTCTCATCGACATCATTGTCGCCGGGACATTCGACAGCACCAAGCATTCATACGCTTGCAGTTCAGACAGAGTATTCGGAATGCCTTCTGGTGGACGCACTTCTAAATCAATCGATTGTTCGTCCAATGCCCACCGCAGCGAATCCGTTTGATCAACGTCTCGATCAATAAACAGAACTCGAGGACGGCCCACTGCATACACGATGGCCGATGATTCATTGTTATCAAGCAATGTGTCGTTAAAGTCTCGCAGTCGAGCGGCAAAGGTTTCCTGCTTTTTGCCTTCTACAGATTGCCGAAAGCGAAAGCGATTTTCGCCGGGCTTCACCTTAATCTTCGAAGCATTGTCGGCACCAACTTGAATGTCGCCTCGGTACAAATCGACGTAGCCTTCCGCATGCTGATTGCTGCTAATCACAACTTCAACATAAAACGGCTGCCCTTGGCGGACTTGAGTCGGAGCTTGCACACGAGAGAGCTGGACTTCGGGATCGCTGCGGACTGGTAGCAAAGCGGTGTCAACGGGACATTTGCTTTCCGCAAGTGTGCCCAGAGAGCTTCCTCCCTGAGTCGCATTTCCATCGCTGAGCAGCACGATTTTGGGAACTCGAGACGGCGGCAACGCGGCAATTGCGGCGTTTAACACAGCGTTCAAATTGGTACCACGTTGGTAAATTTTTTGTGCTTCTTCTGCGAGCTGCTGTTCGGTCGTCGTTGCGACAGCCCACGGTGTTTCGGTAGCACGCCGTGTTTCAGCAGCCCCTGGTGTTTCGGCAGCACTGGAATCCGCAGAATCACCAGCTCCGCTCGGTGTCGTGGAATCAGTTCCGGTATCGTCAGTAGCGGTTGCATTCTTAGATGAATTGGTTTCGTTGGAATCGTCGTTCGACTTTGCTTTGTTGTCTTGAGTGGCTTCGTTAAGCGGCCCCCATTCGGTGAGCAGTGCTTTTGGCTGATTGGCAAACGGAAGGTAGCGGACTTCGGCCTCTTGAGCCAAAGCGGCGGCAGTGGCTTCTGCGAGAAATTCGTTTGCTTTCTTTGTCGCTTCTTCGTCGATGCTTTCACTTTGATCGATCGCAAAGATGATCATTTGCGTCTTTGTGGGTTCAAGGATGACGGGTCCGCAAATTGCGGCAACCAACAATCCCACCACGCAGACACGAAACAGCAACGAAAGGTTACGCTGAATCTTTGCGAAGTCGCTTAACGTTCGGTAGTGAAACCAAGCCAGCAACAGCAAAGCTGGTAGCAATAACCACGCCCAATGTGGATAGACCCACTGCAAAACAATTTCACCTGATTAAAAGAAGTAATAACAGACAACAAAACTCGCGACTCAATTTTCACGCCACCACTCGACGGTGAAAAAGTCCCCATTCCAACACAATCAAGCCACTGGCAATCAGCACCGCCCACAGCCAAGTGGGCCACCCTGAAGCAGGAATATTCTTTTCAGACTGCTCTGGAAGTTGGGGAAGCCGAAGATCGCTTTCTTCAGCAGAACACAAATTCACAGCGACCAGCTGGCTTTGTCCAAGGTGTTTTTCAAAAATCTGCAAAGGCAGCACAGGCTGTTGTTCGCCGTCTTCAGCCAGATCGGGCTGAAGTTCGCTGCGACTCACGGCTGTCAGACAGTAAACCCCGGTGGCATCCAGCCCTTCTGTGCTCACCTGTTGGTTCTTAATCGTGACGGGAATTTGATCTCCAGCAGGAGACACCAAGGTTAATTCTTGAACATCTTGTAATTCACTTTGGTCCCACGCGATGTTGTTTTCTTGTCCCGTGTGAATGGCCGGATGAATTTCGTTCGACTGTCTTAAAAACCAGTTCACTGCATTTGTCATCATCACAGGAAACGCAATACGAAGCGGTAGATCGCTGCTGTCTAAATTGGCCGATAGAATCAAAATGCGTCCGAGTTCTCGTTCGACCGAAACCAGCACACTGGCATCTTCGGCTGTCTGCAGTAACGATGTCGCAGGCCAACCTTCCACGGTTTGGATATTGCGAGCCCCTACCACCAACACGTTTTGCATTTTGACATGCAATAACAAAGCAGAATCATCCACCTGTTTTGCAATCAACGCAGACTCAAGTTCCTGGCCAACGGTCCACGCGGCAACATCGCCTGCTTCTGTCGTGACATTGGGCCCGCTGCTTTTCGGAGCCACAAACAAAATGGGGCCTGCTGGCATTTTCTGAGGCACAACGGAACTAAACACGGTGAGTTTCAAGGTCGACGATTGATTTGAATCGCCAACTGGTGCTTTCGCCGCCTGTTGACTTTCATATTCTTCCAACGTTTGTTCGGTAAGCTGCAGCAGTGGAACGGAATTCAATACACTTTTTAAGTAGTAGCAATCGTCGTCGGCATTCTTTACCAAGGTCACGGGAAGCACGGGACGACGAGGCACCACGGCTTGAGCAACATTGTCCGTGGTTAAGCCATCTTCGGCATCAAGAGTTCCCGTTAAGATGCCGCCCAATTCAGACGTTGCCTGAATCGTTCGCCGAAAGACCTGATTGGCGTCCAATTCATAAGGCAGCACGTCCACCAAATCGCCATCCAGCTTGAGCTGCAAGCGACCTTCTGCTTGAGTGTCTGAAAAGTTGACGATTTCAACAAGCAGGTGGTAACCTAATGGGTCAACTGTTGATCGTCGGGCTTGAAATAAGGTGATCGCCACGTTCGCCGTATCTTGACCCACTTGTAGCCAATAAACATCTTCATCGATCTGTGAAAGCTGAACTTTACGTTGAGCAGATGGTTCACTTTCTGATGTCGAGTTGGCCGATACTGTGTCTGCAGATACCGTGTCTGCAGATACCGTGTCTGCAGATACCGTGTCTGCAGATACCGCGTCTGCAGATGGTGATTAAACGGAATCTTGAGGGGGCGAACTACTTGGTGCCTGAACGGGCGAATCTGTTTGTTTGACCAAGTCGCATGCATCGCTAATCACAACAATGCGTCGTCGCTCTGGATCGGTGGAAAGTCGGCGAGCAGCAGTGATGGCAGCTTGGATTTGACTGGGACCGTCGGTTGCCTGAATCCTCTCCACGGCTTCTGAAACCGTCGGTCCGAAGTCCGTCATTCCGCTCACCACTTGAAGGCGGCTTCCTGCAGACATGACGGCAGCCGAATCGCCCGCTCTTAACCCTTGAGCCAACTGAATGGCTTCTTCTTTCGCAAGTTCTAACCGAGTCTGACCGGTGTCTGGGTCGACCGTTTGCATACTGGCCGAATTGTCGACAATTAAAATGAGTTCTTGGCCAGACTGTTGCTGCCAGCTGCTGATCGGATCGCTTAAAGCAAACACCAGCAAAGCGATAAAAATCAATTGCAGCAACAACGACAGCCAATGTCGTAGATTTTGAAACAGCGATCTCTGTCGTTTTTCTTCAAAGATTTGATCCCAAAACAACAACGTGGAAACTCGACGACGTCGCAGCCTTGCCTTCAGGATATAAAACCCGATGACAGGAATGGCGACCCACAGCCAAAGCAAACGTTCTGCAGCAAGAAACGACATTAAGCCCTCACCGCCGCAGCCCGCATCATCTTCAGCAGAACAGCATCAAAAGGAACATCGGTTGTCGTGCGAATATGGCTGAGCCCCTGAGTCCGACAATACGTTTCCACGGTATCCAGAAATTCAGTGAACAGCTGCCGATAGCGTTTCAGCTTGCGTTCGGTGACTGTCACCTTTTTTTCCGTGCCGGTTTCACAATCGATTAATTGCACGTCGCCCAGAAAGTTGGGATTGGCTTCTTCGTTGGTATAAATTTGCACCACATGGGGTTCGAAGCGACCGTATCGCAGACGGTCAACGCCGTCTCGAAAACCGTCTTGGTCAAACAAATCGCTCACCACAATGGCCAAACCCGTACGAGGTGCTCGCTGAACAAACTGGCCGACTACTTTTTTCAGGTCTGTTTTTTCCCCCGAACATTCCAAGTTCTTGAGGTATTCAAGAATGCTCAAAATCTGGTCTTTGCCTCGGGTCAACGGCAGAGTACTGCGTAGTTGATCGTCGTACGCCATCACGGAAACTCGGTCTAAATCAGACAAAGCAATGTAGGCCAGCGCGGCTGCAATCTGTCTTGCCATCAAAAATTTGTTCACGCCGTCCGAGCCTGCTCGATCCATACTGAGCGAACAATCTAGCAGAATATAAACGTGAAGATCTTCTTCTTCCTGAAAGCGTTTCAGCAGCAAATCGCCATGTCGAGCGTACACGTTCCAGTCAACATATCTTAAATCATCGCCGGGAATGTACTCACGGTGATCGGCAAATTCGATGCCTCCTCCCGTCTGCTTTGTTCGTCGCTGAGCCAGCAGTTGGCCTCGAAACATTCGTTTCGAAAGCAACGACAGGTACTCCAACTGCTTGATAAATTCCGCGTCAAACATAGTGAAAGTTCTGGTGATCTGGCGTCACACAGCAAAGAAAGCAGCAAACAAAACGTGAGGGCGTTAGCACGTCAACACACAAAAACGCGTGAATCAAAGATCGAATGTCGTTAAACGGCAAGAACTTCTCGTCCGACTTTTTCAATCAAATCGTCGATCACCGCATCAACAGAAACCTGTTCTGCTTGGCCTTCGAAGTTCAGCATCATGCGGTGGCGTAAAGTGGCATGAGCAACGCTGCGAATGTCTTCGCGAGCCACATGGTAACGACCATCCAGCACTGCATTGATTTTGGCACATAAAATCAACGACTGAGCACCTCGAGGACTACTGCCGTAACGCACGTACCGCTTCACCATTTCCGTGGCAGTTTCGTGTTCCGGATGAGTTCCCATGATCATCAAAATCGCGTAGCGACGCACTTCATCGGCGATTGGAATTTGTCGAGACAACGCTCGCAATTCGAGCACTCGAGCAGCCGGCATAATGGTTTCAGGAGCCGCCATGGCTCCTGCCGTTGTGCGGTCCATAATTGTTTCCATTTCGTCGATTGTTGGAAACGGGACCATTAACTTCATCAAAAACCGGTCTAACTGAGCTTCAGGAAGAGGATACGTGCCTTCCATTTCCAGCGGGTTTTGAGTCGCCAAGACGAAGAAGAATTCGCCCAGATCATGCGACGTTCCTCCCGTGGTGACGCTTTTTTCTTGCATTGCTTCCAGCAATGCCGACTGAGTTTTCGGAGTCGCTCGGTTGATTTCGTCTGCTAACACAACGCTGGCAAACAATGGCCCTTTCTGAAACTGAAACTCCTTACGACCGTCTTCTGTTTCGGCCAAAATGCTGGTGCCAATCAGGTCGGCTGGCATGAGGTCAGGAGTAAATTGAATGCGACTAAAATCAGCATCCAAAACTTCAGACAAGGTCTTCACCAACAGAGTTTTACCTAGGCCGGGAACCCCTTCTAGCAAAACATGCCCGCCCGCAATCAACGACGTGAGCACGCCATCTACGATCGGTTCTTGCCCCACCATACGTTTGGAAACTTCTTGGCGCAACTTACGAAAGTCGTCTCGAAAGTCAGACAATTTGTCTTTGAGTTCCTGATCTACAGCATCAGTCATGGAGCATTCCTTCAGCCAAAATTTCGGCCAGATGTGCGTTGTTGATATCCAGCGAGCCTACCGCGCCTCTCCCGACACGTCCAGCGATGAGTTCCCCTAGCATGCCGAAAAAAAACGAACCTCTTTCCACCAAGTGTCCTGTTCAATCAAGCTGACGACTTCTGTCAAAAAAAATGAAAAACAATCAAATATTATGTCACTAGCAGCGAAGTACATGAGCTGTTCTGATGTTCACACCATTTCAGGCTTCAAGTTCAAACCTCAAGCCCAAGCCTCAAGAAAGTGCCATGCAACAAGTTGGCACTCAATCACATACTTTTCATCTGACTCGCTTGTTTCCTAAGGGATCGTGATGGTTGACCTGTGAATATGCTTGATCACATACTATGAACAAATCATGTGATGTGAATCTTTGCCTTGCCCCTGCCAAGCAACACAAGATTGTTGCGTCGCTCGATTTCATTGTTCCGCTCGGCCTACCTTACTTTCGGTAAGTTTCGATTATGACCAAACCGTTTCTTCGCTCAAGACTTCACACTGTCGCTCGCTTCAGTGTTGTTGTTGCATTTGCCACTGTCCTGCCTGTGTTTGTTGCTTCAACAGCGACCGCTCAAAACACCACAGCCGATGAGGATCGAGAACGATTAACAGCAGAACGTTTTATGCAGGTGCTGCTTAAAAGGCCGCGGCTGGGAACGTCGCTCGACCGAGTCTACGGGTACCACGTTCGCAGCGGATCGCTTAACGCTTTGCTGACCGCCTTAGAAAACCCCACCAGCAAACAAGCGGAAGACTTCAACCTGAAAGATGCCAACCAAGGCTCTGCAATGATGGTCTTGGGCATGTTGCAGTTGCAGCGAGGAAAATCAGCGAAAGCCGTGATTGCCCTGAAAAAGGCTGAAAAACTGCTGCCTGAAGACGCCGTCTGTAGCCATTATCTTGGCCGAGCTCACTTGGCGATTGGCGAAACAGAACTGGCTGCCGCCGCGATGGAACGAGCAATCCAACGACAACCAGCTCGCAACGAAGCACTGCCTATCTTCACCGAATTGGGACGAATCTACGGTCGAGCCGGAGCAGTCGACAAAGCGTTAAGTGTCTGGAATCGATTAGAAGAACAATTTCCGGGTGACAGCCGAGTCAGCGGGCAAATTGCGACGACTCTGGCAGACGAAGGCAATCTTCCGGAAGCCTTAAAACGTTTTGAAGCGTTAGCAAAGTCTGCTCGCAAAGACGAAGACAAAATCTCGTTTGCCATTCAAGCAGCCGAAGTAAAACGACGATTGGGCGAATCAAAACAGGCAACAGCAGACCTAGAAAACATTCTGGGGCAACTGCGGCCCGGCAGCTGGCTTTACACCGACGTGCGAAACCGAATTGAAGACGGATTTTTGAAATCCGGCGACATCGATGGACTCGCAGATTACTACCAAGGCCGATTGAGCAAAGACAAAGACAACCTTGAACTGATGGTCCGTTTGGGGCGGATTTTGGTTTCCGCAAGTCGCCTTGAAGAAGCCAGCAAGGTTTTAACAAACGCGGTAGAAAGAGCGCCCGAAGACGTCAATGTGCGCCTCGGGCTTGTGGATGTGCTGGTACGCCAAACTCAAATTGCAGAAGCGGGCAAACAATACGAACAGCTCGCAAAACAAGACCCTGCGAACCCCGACTACCTTTTAAAATGGGGCCAGCTCCTTCTAGAAGACCAATCAGTCGAACTGGCTGAACGCCGAACGGCGGCGGCCGCCATTTGGCAACGATTAGCAGACGCAAGAAGCGACGATGCCGTCACTTTGGCTCAAGTTGCCGACCGGCTGCGTTCGGTCAAGCAAACCGAAAACGCCATTGCCTTGTATCGGAAAGCAATTGAACTTGCCCCCACTGCTCCGCAGTACCGCGAATATCTGGGAGAATATTTTCATCAGCTCGACCGCAAAGATGAGGCGATTGAAACTTGGGAATCCATTGCCGATGGAAACCGTCGCCAGCTGGATTCGCTCATTCGCTTGGCCGAAATTTATTCCACGTTCAAGCTCACCGAACGTTCGTTGGAAACGTGGAAAGCGGCGGCGGAATTTGACCTCAGCTTTTCACAGGAACTGCGTTACAGCAATCAGTTGCGAACCGCTTCTGTGTTCGATGAAGCGTTGAAGCGATTGGCACTTGCCGAAAAGATGGCAGAGACTCCCAGTGAACGAGATCAAGTGCTTTCTGATCGCATTAAGACCTATTCGGAAGCGGGCACGTTAGCCAGCAAAATCACGGCTCTTGAAAAGGTGGCCCCCACAAGCATCAATGAAATTAAAGAACTGGCCTTGATGTATCAAGCCGCCGGACAGCCCACCGATGCCTTCGTGACGATTCAGCAGGCACTGACCAAACAGCCCAAAAACATTGGCGTACTTGCCATCGCAGCAGACATTTTAGAGAAGCAAAATCGGTTTGCTGATGCCGTGAAGTATTACCGTCAGCTGGCCAGTACCGATCGCAGATTCCAAACCAACTACCTAGAAAAAGTGGCTCAACTGCAGGTACGACTGGGGCTTGGAAAAGACGCCTTAAAGACAAGTGAAGAACTCATTCAAACGAATCCAGCCAGCACAAGTACGTATTTGTTTGCAGCTCGCACGGCGATGCAATTGGGGCGAACAGATGAAGGCATGGAAATTCTACGTCGAGCCATGTCGGTCGCTCGACGAGACAACGGGCCTCGCAAGATGTTGGCGGCGGAATTCGCCAAGCAGTACCGCACTGATGAGGCCATTGATTTGTATTGGCAGGCTCTGGACTTCGAATCCAAGCTCGATAACCGCATTGATATCATTCGTCGTTTGGCTCCGCTGTATGAACGTCGAGCCGAAATCGAAACTCTGTTAAGTCGGATCGAAGAATTATCAGCAAAGGATAACGATATTCGGTCGACTCAACTGCTGATTGCAGCTGCCAACGAAGCTGTTCAAGACTACGGATCGGCTCGGCAAGCCATCGACCGCTTGTTGGCCATGCAACCTCGAAATGTCGACCTCTTGGAAACCATGGTTCGGCTATGCGATGCCGCCAATGAACTGGAATTGGCCATTGAATTCCAACAGCGAATTGTGACTTTAGCTGACACCCCACAAAACAGATTTCGCTTGCTAAACCTTCAGCTTGATGCTGGCACGATTGACTTTAACACAGCATTGTCGAAGCAAGTGTCGATGGCAAAAGATCCGTCTCGACTGATGAGCATGATTCAAAGTGCCATTCGCAAAGGCGATTCGCAGACAGCTATCACGATTGCTCAACAAGCTCTCAAGGCAGATGACAGTCTGTGGGACATCAAGCTGGTGCTGGCTCAAGTTCTTTTGCATCAACCCCAAGAAGGTTTCAATGGAACCTCTGATGGCCAAAAGCCTGATGGCAAAGAAGCAGACACGAACAGTGGAACGACAAAACCAAAACATCCTTGGAATCAGGCTCTCGACTTGTGCGAACAAATCGCTGCGGCCAAGGGTTCATGGAATGAGTCTTTGCCAACGGCTTCCACTCGTCAACAAGGAACCGGTTCTGCGAATCCGCCGAACCGTACGCTGTCACCATCACAATGGGGGCAATCCTCTTACAAGATCGCGCGAGCCTATCAGCTGGCGGACTACGGCCAACAATTCTACTGGAATCAGCAGGGCATATCGTTGATTGAAAGTGTCAATTTGGGGCACGCAAAGGTAATCGCAAAAGCACTCACGTGGGTGCCTCAGGCAAGAACGACTCCTCCCGAAGAATTCGTCACGTTTTTAAAGAAGGATTTCGAACCGCTTGCCCTTCCCAAGGATTTGAATCAGATCACCGACGTGAACAGGTTCTGGAAGGCCAAAGCACTTCAAAGCTATGGGAACCAAATGGTGAAGAAAAAGGTGGTGCTAGATCCCGAAAGCCGTAAACACCCGGGCACTCGGTATACAGAAATTACATTCAGAATTTTCGAACTGGATCCCAAAGCAGGATTTCGAGGAGTCCGTTCGAAACTCAACACTCGACTGCAACAAACAACTGCTTTTCGAAAATGGCAATTCGCAACGAACAACGGCTCAAAGTCGAATGATGGCAAAGCGATCAAGAAACCCAAAAAAGGCATCCCCAAACCGCTCACGGAATCTCAACTTCAGCAGCTGATATCGCACTACGATCAACAGGTCAAGCAGATCCGTCAGTCTGCGAAAAGAAGTAAAATTGAACTGCTGGATTTTTCGGCGGGATTGCGCAACGAGTTAGAACTGGCTGGCAAGGCAGAATTAGCAAAACAGTATGCAGAGATTCAGTTGGCCGAAGATGCTTTATTTCGACACATCATTGCGATGATCCAGTTTCATCAGAAGTCCGGAAAGATCGACCAAGCCGACAAACTGGTCAGCCGACTATTGCCCGCAGTTCGTGAAGCCAAAGAGCGAGCTGCACAAGTTCAAGGCTTGCGACATCAATACTCCACTGGTTCTTGGCAGACATTCCAGACCGGTTCTTCAGGCCCTGATTTTATTAAACGGCATCGTTTTGATTTGCTAGACGTCATCATTGCCGTCAATCGACAGAACCACGCATTACAGACACGACGGACTTCGTCTGTTTCCACAGGTAGTTTTACGATCTACAAACACACACAAAACCAAGGCAATCGGTCGGTCGAAGTGAAAGCACCGTTGTCTCTTGAACTGATCGATCAAGCTCTCGCGCAAGAAATCATCGCCATTGAAGGCATCGTTGCAGACAAACCGAGTTCGTCGCAGGTTATTCAAATTAACGAAGACTATTTGCAACACCTCACCAAGCCAATTGCTGGTGCACCAGCCTCTGAAATCAAGTCCAGAAACACCTTAGCTGCATTTGCTTATTGGTGGATGAATCAGCCTCAGAAGTGCTACAACATTTTGGCTCGATTATCCAAACAGTACCCTGACGATGTTAACCTGCGAATCGAACACGCTCGACTGGCAAGTGAGCTTGGAAATGATCGAGAAGCCTTAGACATTCTCAACGACTTCGAACCATTGGATAGCAAAATGCTGGTTCGTAAAGAAATGGCCGCATTGAATTTGGCGGCCAGAATCAATGACGAAGAGCGAGCCGCCCAAGCGGCGGAACGTTTGTTTGGCATGAGAATCGATACTCGAACACAGTTGGCATTAAGCGAGCAACTGCGGCAACTCGGTATGAAAGACAAAGCCGCGGCTGTGCTGCAACGTTTGAAAGGTGGCCGTAAACAGGATGATTCCACCAAAATTCAAATTGCGGAATCGTTGATCGAAGCAGGAGACAAAGACGCCGCTGCCGAAGTGGCCTTTCAGCTTTTCCGAAGTGTAAACCGCAATCGAAGTCAGCAAGGAAACAATGAATACTATCGCAAACGAGCCATCAGTTTGCTGAAGTCTGCAGACCGTCTTGCCCCTTTAGTTGCGATGGCGAAGAGACGCTTCGACGCAGCCCCCAAGTCGGCAACGGCTCGAAAGGAACTGATTGAACTGTACATTGCCGCTGGCAAGAAGAAAGCAGCAGACAAGCTTCTCGCCGAAATGCCAAAAAGCAAATCATCGCGGCCGACGGACCTGATTCAACAGGCGAAACAATTGGCTCAGACAGGCAAAAACAAGGAAGCCGTGCCCTTGATGCTCAAAGCCCTGCAACAGGAACCACGGTTGCTCGAACAGAACTTTTACGACCTACAACGTCAAGTTCGTGAAGCAAAAGCGTGGGACGAAATGTACACAGGACTGCTAAAGATTCCGGCAAACCGAATTTCGGAGTACCGAATTGATGAAATTTTACGAGGAGACTACCGCCAGCAATCGGAGGCAATGAGTGATGCACAACTGAAATTTGCGATTCATGTTTTGGAAGCCGGAGTCGCCAAGTATGCTCTGTATTCGATCATGTCAAAGGTCACGGACAAACAGAAGGAACAGTACCCGCAGTTTCGTAAAGCCATCATTAAAATGGTGACCGACGATTCTGTATTTCAGCTGAAGCCCAACACATGGACGATTCGTTCTTATAGCGGCAATGGCAATGCTGACGGCACAGTGAAGCCTGTGATTGAATTTCTGGCTCAAGACAAAGAAGCTCAAACGGCCTTCGACAAAGCTGTTAAAAAGCAACTGTCAAAAACCAAGAACGGTGAAGCTTATTTGGCTCGCATGCTGCAAGCTTTGGTGAAGCTAAAAAGCGGTGCTCTCAACAAAGATCAAGAGCAAATCAAGGCAACCGCAAACGAGGTACGGATACTTCTTGATGAAATGAAAAACAGCGAAGCTCGCAAACAGTCCGGTTCCAACCAAGCGGGTTGGAATGGCTACCTGCCGTCAACCTTTTTGTGGCAGGCTGGAACGATCATCCAGACGGTCAATGGCATTCCGGATAAACCAAAATTTCTACTGGCGGTTTACGAGAGCGCAAAGATCACGGACAGCCAAGTTAATGACCAAGACCCTCGGTATAGCATTATTCATCCGCTTGTTCAGGTGTACAAAGGTGCTGGGAAACCAGAACGAGCCGTGAACCTCTTGATGAATGCTTATCAAAATCTCGATTTCTCAGAACACAATCAATACAACCCTGGCTATTCAGACTACCAAGACCTTCAATCTTGGAATTGGATTGCAGAACAGCTTCAAAGCTGCAATGCCCCATTTCACGCGTTGGCCATTTATCGTCGAGCACTCGCTGCACCTTCGAAATTTGAAAAATCCCAACGTTGGGGGAGTTCAATGAAGGTGGATCAATTCAAAGTGGGAGCAAAAAAAGCGGCCGCTTCAATCAATGGGCCAACAGCAATCCAGTTCTTAAAAAATCAGCTTGCGACAGACGATGCTGAACCAAAGAGCTTGAAAGAATTCGACTTACAGTTGCTACCAATTCGTGCATTTGAAGACCAACAAATCATCCCCAGTTTTCTGATGGCAATGAATGAAGCCAAAAAATCGGACGAAGGAATCAAGCAACTCAATGAACTCCTCACAGGAGTATCTCAACAGCAAGATCAAGAAGGCAAAGTCCACTGGTCAAACATTGGCGTGCAATTAATGATTGCGTCAGTCGTTAAGCCTGAAAAGGTCAAGGATCTCACCGATACGTTATTCACGCATCTGCCCAGTCAAGCACAGATTCAGGATAACCCCACACAGCAGCTGCCTTACTTAGATTGCTTCACAGTGGCGATGGCATTATCACAAAGTGATCACGCCGATGCCAAAACGGCCGTTAAGAAAATCGCCGCATTATTAACAGCAATCACAACAAAAACATCGCAAACCAATGCCATGCTGGTGGTGGAACAACGCTTTGGTGATCCAGAACAAGCAGTGATTCGACTACTCACAGAAATCGAATCAAAAAACATCGGTAAAGCTCCTCTTAAAGACCAAGTGACGGTTGCGCTTAAGATTGCGTCGACGCTAGCGAAACAGAACGACTGGAAAGGGTCGGCTCGAGCCTTCAAAGCGGCTTTAGGCCAAGGGCCTCCGCTTGTCGGAATTTCTAAGGCCACATCTGTTGATGCCTTTGCGATTAACAACAACCAGTCGTCATACAATCCTTCCTCCACCACCAATCAGGCTTCTTTGACTGACGCAGAAGTTCTGCAGTTACTGAAGACGTATGAAGATCATCTTCAGTTGCAACACATGGGCAATCAGTCACCAGGAACCAATCAGGTCACCGCAGAAGTCAGACAAGATGCCGACTATATTTTTGAAGCCTTATTACAGGTGGTGATTCCTCAAAGTCAATCCCCCAAAGTCGTACTTTACGGTGAAGAAATTGCCTCCAGCACGGGCTACGATAACAGCTCAAACACCCTCAGGAATTCACAGGTAAATTCGGCCATCAAAACGCTGACCAAAGTTGCCTTACTGACAAATCGGTTTGACGACGTTCATCACCGCCTTACAGAAAGAATCACAGCACCGACAGTCGAATCGACCACCCTTCAGATTCACCTTGCTTTACAAAAGAAGAACGGAACGGAACTGACCAAAGCCATCAACTTACTTGAGAGTGTCTTGGACAAAACGTTGCCAAGTGCCGATGCGAAAACCGTCAATTCCAATAGGTCGATTTCGATTACGAGTCAAATGCAGGCTGCTTCGTTTGAAAAAAGTCGCGTGCTGAATCAGATTCTGCATGCCGTCTGGGATGTCGCCAAACAAGACGATCTTGCCGGGTCACCAGCAGCGACTTCTACCGATCGAATCCTCGCCAGAACAATGGCGTTGATCGGGTCCGACGTATACACAATGCAGCGTCATTCTCAAATTAACCAAACATTGAAAGATCCGCTTGCCAAAAAATCTGCGAGCAATGGACGTCAATCGCTGTTTTCTTCAGTGATTCAAGGAATGGCTCGGGCAATTGAAAATCAGCATGCGACCAATCACGCCGTAGCTGCTGCCGAAGCTCAGAAAAAATCACTGCAACCTGTTCTGAATTCGCTGATTCAAACTGGCAATTTAAAAACGTCGCATGGGCTTGTCCGACAAGTCATCGAATCCGAAAAACAAATTCGACGTGACTATACAAGTGTGGATGCAACCAATGCCATGCAAGCCATTGCGAAACTGTCTCCAGATCAACAATATGACCTGTTGTTGAAAATCACACTCGGCGACCGCAAAGATGCCCCTGTTCTGCACTGGATGGGATTTGTGCGAGCATCAGAAGTTCCTGAATTAGTCCGACAACAGACTCCTCACTTCGGCATGCACAAGGCAATTCCCGTTTGTTCCGACATGGTGCCCATTGCAGATACAGCTCTGATGCTGACACAAGTGGCTGCAGAACTTGGAAAAACAGATGCCTTAGTCAAAACGTTAAAAAGTCGCAGCAAACAGAAACTGGATACTGCTGACCAGATCAGCATGTTGGCACGTCTTGCTGCCAACGGTGAATCTGCAGTGCCAGAAATGTCAGAAGCTCTCAAGGCACTTGTGGATAGACTTCGACAAAATCGCCCCGCCACAGACGACCGCAAAATTCAGATTCCGGAACTTGAACTTGTGTTGATTAGCCAAGTAATCAAAGCAGGTGAAACATCGAAGTTCGTCGATGAATTTCTTACTGAACTGAGGCATTTTGCAATTCGAGCACACCAGTATCAAATCATTTCTGCTTTGGGAATTCTGCGTGGGTCCACAAACTTCGGCCCCACAGCAGGAGCTTCAGTGAGTTCGCCTTTGCAGCATTTCATTTCGATGTCTGTCCCATCGTCAACAGATGTTGAAGCTGCCAACTTGCGTCCGATGCACGCAATCAATTCAGAAGGCTGGGTCAGCAGCACGGGAGGCTACAACGTGAACCTGTTGCTGCTAAAGTATCCTGTCACAGGATCATTCACCATGACGGCTGAAATTAAAGACGGCTGGTGGGCAGAATCAGATGTCAGTTATGGGGGAGTTCTGTATCAACCCAACGGCTGGAACAAATTGGCTTTGATTCGCGTTCTGCGAGGAGGCAAACCAATACCTGTTCCTGTCAAGAATGCCAAGTTCGGTGATGTCGATACGGAAACTCTCAAGATCACTCCAGACAAGACACAGGGGCTGTGCAATGGTGAAGTTTATGCTCAAGATCGCAGTACCAGCAGTTATCCATGGCCAGCAGTCAGCCAGCATTTCTATCGAACGTCGCAGTGGAAGAATTTTAAAATCACGGGCAACCCGGTAATTCCTCGCCAAGTTCATCTGCTGGATTCCACATTGAGAGGCTGGACGGCGTTAGGGAACAACCATCTGCTTCCTCCTCATCTGTTACTTGCCAAAGAAGGCAAGCAAGCATCAAAGAGTGCGAATTCTGTCAATTCAAAAACCTATCTTTTCAAAGATGGCGAACTGACATTCAACGCGACAAAGCTGTCTGGTCACTTCGACCAAGGCGGTCAAATGCAGTACCTGCGCCCGCTCCTTGATGGCGAAGAACTCACATGGAAATTCTTCTGGAAGCAAGGTGAATCAGAAGTTCATCCCATGATTGGGCGAACCACGTTTGTGCTTTCCGACCAAGGAACGCAACCAAGTTACACAGCGGTTGCGACAGACCTATCCACAATCAAGTTGATCAAGGCAGCTGATACCCAAGAAAGGCCAAGTTCCCTTGCTCCAAAGGTAAGCCCTCAAAACGACGCGTGGAACACCATCAAAATGGTTCGTCGCGGAGACGTGATTCAGCTTCACCTAAACGGACAAAAGGTCGTGGAATTACCGGTCACAAATCAGACCGCAAAAATTGGTTTTTCACGAGATGCCGACCGAAACTGCCGAATCAAAGACATGATTTTGACCGGTGACTGGCCTGAAACCCTGCCGAACAACCTGATGCAAAGGGCCGAATAAGTCACACCGTTTGTTGAACTTGTTTGAGCTTTCCGTTTGGCGTATTCGTAGCGTTTGCTGTCTTTGGTATGCGTTGACTTAGCAATCACCCAACCGATTCGGGGGCAAGAATCAGAAACGTCTTTTCAGCCACCACATCACCCTTCCACGACACAGAGAGGTGCCAATGGCCCAACTTGTCGTGGATGGGTTCCCAGATTGTATCACCGAGAAAAAAATTCCAGTCGTTGGACTTCACATAAACATCGCCTGTGAACGGCGGTCGAATGCTGCCATCGGCGTTTTTGATTTGAGGATGATCGATACAAAACGTCAGCTTTTCGTTTTTCGCACTCTTGACGTTCAGAATGAATCCAAATTCCACATCGACGACTGCTGTGACGCGAGTCGTATTTTCGAGTGCTTGGGGAAGTTCACGCGACTTCGCATCCCATTGAGTATAGGTGCCAAAGGTTCGAATTCGAAAAGTGGGTTTTGTTTTAGGCATCAATCTTGTGTTGCTTGGCAGGTCGGAATCATTCGTCAGTGATTGTCCTCAATTCGTGGTGAGTACACCATCCTACTCGTCTTTGAATCGGCGGAACATGTGTTGTTTCCATCATGTGTTGGTCCATCAGGGGGGGCCATCAGGGGG
>CAYTUE010000048.1:26902-29254 GCA_964441085.1 uncultured Planctomycetaceae bacterium | reverse complement strand
CAGCAGCAGATGAATCGGATTAACGATCAGTATCAGCAAGCTCTTCAGCAGATGAATGGCCGAGGCTTTTCAGGGCAGTAGGCTTTGTTGCTGGTGCAGTGATTGACATTGTGGCAAATTTGCTTGCTGGCGACTTACTGTCTTACGCTGACATGGTCATCAGAATTTCTTCCAGCTCGTGAATCATTTCGCTGACGTTTTGTCCTTTGCATGCGGTTGGAATTTTGAGTGGTTCGTCGTTTTCAATCCACTGTTTGACTCGCCGTTCCGCTGCGACAACCGTGCTGTGATCTCGACCGCCAAAATAGCCTCCAATTTCTCGATAGGCAGATCCCGTGAGTTTGCGAGAGATATACATGGCGAGAGCTCTAGGGGCGCTAATGGCTTTGCGTCGAGATTTCGATCTGAGATCAGTGACGGTGACTCCAAACATATCGCAGATGATTTTTTCGACATCTGCGATTCTCACCAGTCGCCGGCATTCTCGTTCGAGGTCGCCGAGGATTTCTCGAGCTCGACTGAGCGTGATTTTTTCTCCGCTAAGCTGGTAGTGGCCTTGCAGGCAGTTAATGGCTCCTTGGATTTCTCGAATGTTTTTCCGGCATTTTTTCGCGACGTAGTTGAGTGCTTCTTTTGTGAAGCAATTGGAGTGGGGCAGGGCCAGTAGTTTCGTGACTTGTTTTCGAGTGGTTTCGTCGGGGGCTTCCATGCGGCATACCATGCCGCTCATGAAGCGTGTGGTGACTTCTTCTCGATGCTTGGTCAGGAGTCGAGGGTGGCGGTCGCCGGAAACAATCAGTTGGCCGCCATTTTCTAGCAGCTGCACAACGGTGTGCAGGAATTCTTCTTGTGTTGCCTTTTTGTTGTCTAGGAATTCAATATTGTCGATCAGAAGGACGTCGACGTTTCGAAACTTTTGGCGAAACGAAGCGACTGAGCGAGATTCCAAGGCTTGGAGAAAGTAATTCGTGAAGGCTTCGCTGGAAATGTACATGACATTCAGCGTTGGAAAATCCCGTTTGGTTTCGCTGTAGATCGCTTCCAGTAAGTGCGTTTTGCCGCATCCGGTCGGGCCGTGGACATACAGTGGGTTAAATAATTCGCCAGGAGCTTCTGCGACTTGGCGAGCAGCCAAGAGTGATAGTTTGTTGCACTCGCCTTCGACGATGGTGTCGAATCGACGAAAGCGTCGTCGACCTGTGGTTTTCACTGCCAGTGGGCGTGCGTGATCAGACGACGTGCTGTCACCTGAATAGGTGCTGCGAGGCTGTCGTGACTTGGTTGGGGTGGGGGCAGAGACGAGTTCTTGTTGAACTTTGGTTTGATTCGAGTTGGTTTTTGCGGCTGCTTCATCGATCGCTTGAAGCGATTCGTCGACTCGCAGTTCAAATTGGGCAGAGGGGCCCAGTAATTCGCCAGCGGCTTTCGTGAACTGGCTGCGAAACCGTTTCAGCAGCCAATTGGCAATAAACGGATTCGAAACATGCACGATGAGGCTTGTTTCTGTCAGTTCGTGTCGACAGCGTTCGGCGAGCCAATGCTGAAAGTTGGCTTCGCCGATGGCTTCTTTCAAAACAGCAGTGATCGCTTGGTGCGACGCTTCGTCGTTTGAATTTGGCGCAGTCTGCGGTTGAACGGTTTGCGATTGAGCAGTCGCGGTTTGGGTAGGTTGCGACGACTGGTGACTATCGTGGATGGTCAGGAATGAATCGTCATGTTGGGTCCCTTGGGTGTTGGGGGGATTTGATTTGGGCTGATTTCCGTGCGAATAGGGTTGCATCATGCGACCCACCTCCGTTTAGAATTCCGCGCAGCACTCGAAGCAGGGAGGTCGTGCAATAAAAGGCACTCCGTCGCCGACAGCGGTGTGAGAGGAAAGCTGGCTTATTTTGTGGGGCATTCAGGAACGGTTGCAGAGGCCGTGTCTGAATGCTCATACTCAATTCAACGATCGCGATACTAACTCGGCGAACCCAACTGTCAAATCACGTTCCTTCATTTATCCTGCATGTTATTCAATCCTTGATCGAACACCTGACGGCAGTGCGACTTGCGATTTTCAGGCAAGGAATTGGGGCTACAGCATTGCAGAAAGAGGATCGTTCTTTAGCGGTCAGGAATAAGGCGGGTGACTGCGGAAAATGCTTTGGTCGGGGGCTTTGACTGTGCTAAGAAATTGCGGAAAGTTGAGTTCATTCATTGACATGACAAGCATTCGTTTTCTGTGCATTGAATGCAGAAAGGTGAAGTCCTGATGAAAAGAATTCGAGTTGTTTTTGGAATTGGAGGGTTACACGGCGGTGGAGCCGAGCGTCAGCTGATCACGATTTTGCAGCACTTAGACAGAAGCCG
>CAYTUE010000048.1:10221-26802 GCA_964441085.1 uncultured Planctomycetaceae bacterium | reverse complement strand
ACTTGAAAAGGGACGTTGGGGTCAGCTGTGTCGCGTTGGCGATTTGTCGGACTTGCAGGGGCAGATCCTGCATTACGTTGATCAGTCGGATTTCGCTGCTGAAATGATTCAGCAGGCACAGGTTCATGTTCGAAAAACATTTCGGGTCTCTGAAGTGATGTCTCAGCTGGAAGCTGTTTTGATTGATGCTGCTACACAGAAAATTTGATCGTTGTTGAATATTCGCCATCAGCAAAGATCGTTTTTTGCCGGCTCCATTGATGGTATTGAGGGTTGGAAAGAGATAAGGAGCGGCAACAATGCAAAAAATTCGAGCGGTTTTCGCGATTGGTGGAATGCATGGCGGGGGTGCGGAACGTCAGTTGGTGACGATTTTAAAGCACTTGGATCGGACTCGTTTTCAGCCGTTTTTACACCTGATTTATCGTACAGGGCCTTTGTTGCCTGAAATCCCCGATGACGTTCCCGTGGCGTCATTTGATGAGCTTTGGCAGGGAGTTCAGTGGCCTCAATTTTTGATGCACGGTCGTCGTGTGGCTGTGATGAAAGCTTATCTGCAAGAAGTTCAGGCTGACGTTTGTTACGATCGAACGTTTTTGATGACTTTGCAGGCTGCTGCGGCCGCTCAAGCGGTGGGGGTGCCGAATGTGTCCACAGTTGTTATTGAACCTCGCCGCGCTTTTGCACTTTTGGCGGGACGATTTAAGACGATGAAACGCCGGATGCTGCATCGGCTGTATTTGAATTCGACTTGCGTTTTGGCAAATTCCCATGGTGCTGCTCGCGCTGCGGAAGAATTTTATCGACTACCCGATCAACGGATTCAGACAATTCATAATTCGCTGGATCTTGATCGAGTTCAGGAGCTTGCAACGCACGATGTGCCATCGGGGTGGTGGAAATCAAATTCAGAGCGCCCCGTCTTTCGAATTGTGGCGGCTGGACGCTTAACGGCACAGAAGGGGTTTGATTTACTGATTGACGCTGCCGCAGAATTACAGAGGCAGCAGCCCGATATTGAATTGCGTTTGGTGATCATTGGGGAGGGTGTTGATCAAGAGTTACTACTGGGGAAAATTAACCGCCATCATTTGCAGGATCAGGTGAAGTTGCCTGGTTTTATGGATAATCCGATTGCGTGGTATGCTGCCGCTGACCTTGTGGTGCTGCCTTCTTTATTTGAAGGCTTTCCCAATGTCTTGATGGAAGCAATGGCATGTGGAACTCCTGTGTTGGCTGCCGATTGTCCGTTTGGGCCAGCCGAACTTTTAGAGGACGGTCGCTGGGGACAGATGTGCCGTGTTGACGATGTAAATGATCTCACCAAACAGATGGCGTTTTGTTTGAATCAACGTGATACCATTCAGTCTCTCGCCGTACACGCTCGACAACACGTGTGTGACAAGTTCAGTGTGTCTCGAATGATGTCGCAGCTTGAAGGCGTATTGATCGATGCGGCCAACCAGAAACACGAAAACTGAGTGCTTTAAGGTGAAGAAAGATGCGTTCATGAAGAAGGCAAAACAGATCTTATACTCAATCAGAATTCGGCACCAACCATGTTTGCGGGGGCAAGTGGAAGCAAGTTGGCAGATCACGCTGCTGTTGATTGTGTTGTTGTTTTTCTCACCATCGACAGCGGTCGCTCAACGGCAAGATCGCTATGAAACGGCTCGTCAGTTAATGGTGCAAACGGTGATCAAAGCGGAAGGGATTTCAGACGAGCGAGTTTTGAATGCTTTAAGAACGGTGCCTCGTCATGAATTTGTTTCGGGGACTCTTCGCGATCAAGCTTATCAAGATAAGGCGTTGCCGATTGGTTCTCAGCAAACCATTTCCGCTCCTTACATCGTGGCTTACATGACAGAAACGTTAGGTGTTGAGCCTGAACATCGCGTGTTAGAAATTGGTACAGGCAGTGGGTATCAAGCAGCCGTTTTGGCCACGATTGCGAAGGACGTTTATTCCATTGAAATTGTGAAGAGTCTTGCGGATTCGGCTGGTGAACGGCTTAAAAAATTGGGCTACGACAACGTACATGTTCGGCATGGCGATGGTTACAAGGGCTGGCCCGAGGTTGCTCCTTTTGATCGCATTATCGTGACATGTTCACCGGAGAGCGTGCCGGAGCCTTTGATCAGTCAGTTGAAAGAGGGAGGCCGGATGGTGATCCCGATTGGAGAAAGATATCAGCAGTCGTTTTTTCTAATGAAGAAAGAAGGCGGGGCGTTGGTTGAAGAAAAGTTGGTGCCCACTTTGTTTGTTCCAATGACAGGAGGAGCTGAAGAGATTCGTCGAATTCAACCAGACCCCAATCGTCCGATGGTGGTAAACGGGGGGTTCGAAACGGATGCCAACGGTGATGGACGAATCGATGGTTGGCATTATCAGCGGCAGTCTGAAATGTGTACCGAAGATCAAATGGGTGGTTCTTTTTGCCATCGTTTTACAAACAAGGTGCCGGGCGAGATCTCTCAAATTCTGCAGGGAACGGCAGTAAATGGACGGAATTTGGGTGCCATTGACTTTAGTATTTGGGCTCGCCGAGACACTGTGGTGACTCCCGTTGGTGAAAATCCTGCGGGCTTGGTGGTTCATTTCTATGATTCCGTTCGTCGAGAAGTTGGGACTCAGGTTGTTTTTGTGTGGCGAGGCACAGAAAATTGGCAGCAGTTTCGCCGTCGTGTGCGAGTCCCTCCAGCGGCCCGTGAAATGATTGTCCGAATCGGGCTGAATGGTTCCGTTGGAACTTTAGATGTGGATAGTTTTCAATTTGCTGCTGTGGCAAAATGAACGTCTATCGGAAATAACGAATGCGGTCGTCGTACGTAGCGACGGCGCAAGAAGCTGCGGTGCAGTTGGTTGTTGATTTGCTTTCTTTGAGAACCGTGAGTTGCCATGAAATTTCGTTCGGTCAGATGCTTCGCTTACGTTGTTTTCGCCTTTGTGATTTTGGCGGGTTTGCGACCTGTGAGTGCTGATGAGCAGGGAGATGCTGTTCGCGATGCGATTGATCGCGTGTCTGGTTCGATTCTGCGTATCCGCACTGTTGGTAATTCGTCGGATCAAGGTGGAATTTCATCTCAGGTGACAACCGGTGTGTCAATTTCTGACGATGGATATGTGCTGTCCAGCACGTTTGGTTTTCCTTCCACGGTGGCGGCCGTGTTTGTGGAAGATGCTGATGGGCAAAAGACGGCAGCAAAGTTGATTGCTCGAGATTCACTCAGGCAGCTTGTGTTATTGAAGTGTGACGGCGGTCGCTTTGTTGTTCCCAAGTTTTCAAGTCGCCGTTGGCCTGACATTGGAGCCTACGCGATTTCAGCTGGCCGATTGTATGATTCGGCTTCTCCCACGTTGTCTGTTGGAGTCGTTAGTGCGGTGAACCGGGTGTTTGGAATGGCTCTTCAAACAGACGCGAAAATTTCGCCCGTGAACTATGGCGGACCGTTGGTGAATCTTGCTGGCGAAGTGATGGGAATTTTAGTTCCACTTTCACCTCGGGCAAAAGGTGACGGATTGGCGGCTGGAGTTGAGTGGTATGATTCTGGAATTGGTTTTGCGATTCCTGCTCCAGACATGCTGGCTGCGGCGAAGCGTTTGCGAGATGGAACAGATCGTGTTCGAGGCGTGATGGGCGCAGCCCTAACGACTCAAAATCCATTAAGTCCCATTGTCCAAATCGGCCAAGTATTTCGAGGCTCGCCTGCTGATCAAGCGGGCTTGAAGCCGGCTGATTTTGTGACTGAAATTAACGGTGTAAAAACTGATCGAGTCGGACTTTTTCATTCTGTTGTTAAGTCGGCGTATGCGGGAGACGTTTTGGATCTTCGCGTCAAGACAGGAGAAACTCTTCGGCGTGTGAAGTTGGAACTCGCTGAAAAGTTGAGCCGACCAGAACGCGGATATTTGGGCTTGGTGCTGCTTTCAGAACAAGCGAAGAAAGAAGGTCTGGATGCTGGCGTTGAAGCATTGGTGATGCCTGAAAGCCCTTTTGCCGCTGAAACTCATTCTGTTCGAGTGCGGATCGTGAAATTGAATGGCAAAGCAGTCAAAAGCAAAAGCAAGCTGACTGCCGATCTAAAAAAAGCGGTTCCCGGACAAGAGTTGAAGTTTCGTGTCTTGGCATTGGATGATTCTGAGGCTGCGGCAGATGATGATGTTCAGGCGCAGCCGGTTGAAATTTCAGTGACAGCCATCAGTCATCCGGAAGCGTTTCCTGATACGTCCGGTGATTTTGCGGACGCCCTCCCATTGTCAGCAGAGCTAAAGAACTGGCGACAGACGGAAGAAGATTTTGAGGACCAAGGGAAGGTCTGGATGTATTCCCCGGATGTTCAAAAAGAGGTGTCTTTGGGGGCCTTGATTTTGCTATCTGATTCGCTGACAAGCAATGATCGTTTGTTGAGTCAGTGGTCGGACATTTGTCAGCAGCGTGGTCTGATTTTGTTGGTGCCGCGAAACTTAGAGAACACGGAATTGACGGCGGAAGATCGCGGCTTAGTTCAGATGAGTGTCCAATTCGTTGATGAAAAGCATGGAATTAAGGCGGGGCGTCGAATTCTGGTGGTTGATTCTGGGCAGGCGGCGTTAGCGAGTGACTTCCTGTTAGAAACTAGGCAACCTGTAGCGTCTGCTGCCGTTTTTCTGGAAACATGGCCTCAAACATCGGCGATGACTGCGGAATCTTTGTCCGCTGCGTCGTTAAATGTGTTGTTGGTAAAAGGCGTGGCCGTTTCACGTCAGCAGCAGGCGCTGTTCCAACAAACGATTCGTGATTTGCGAGAGGCGAAGGCTTGGTTTTCAATTCTGTCACCAAGTGAGAAATTGTCGCCGATTGGCCAAGCGATTGCTGATTGGTTTGTTTTACAGCAGGCAATTTAGTCGCGTTATTACCGAATTCGATGTCCGGTCGTCTTGTTTGAATTATTCGGATTGCATGATTCCAGATTGAACTGGTATCGCGGTAGGCTCTGTGGTGTACGGCTCTGTGGTGTACGGTGCAGCGGATATCGGTTTTAAGAGATGGAATTCGTGGAAGGTCATGATGGAATATCTGCATGCTGTGATCTTAGGAGTCGTGCAGGGGATTGCCGAGTTTTTGCCGATTAGTTCATCTGGTCATCTTGTGATTTCAGATGCTTTACTAAGACAGCTCAACGATGGTGAAATGCCCGAAGCTCGAGCGACGATGAACATTGCTTTGCACTTTGGAACCTTGGTTTCGATTGTGATCGTGTACTTCGATTCTCTTTGGAAACTGCGCAACAATTTGCGAACTCAAGTTCTGGTGGTTGTGGCCACTCTTCCTATTGGCATCATTGGTCTGTTGTTGAAAGACTTCGTCGACCAGAATTTTCAGGCGCCCTTGGTTGCTGGCTGTGCATTATTGTTCACTGCTGGGTTTCTCTGGTTTGGTCAGCGACTACAAGCCAACGAAAATGCGACTGATCACTTGACCATGGGAGCCGCTTTTGGGATTGGGATTTTTCAAGCGATTGCCATTGTGCCTGGGATTTCACGTTCTGGTAGCACGATTGCCGCAGGACTTGCATGCGGATTAAAGCGAGAAGCGGCTGCTCGATTTAGCTTCCTGATTGCAATTCCTGCGATTGGCGGAGCGTCGGTGTTGGAATTGAAGGATCTGTTGGCCGGAGAGAAACCTTTTACAGGAGACCTTGGAGCTTTGATCCTAGGTATGCTTGTGTCTTGTGTTGTCGGTTTACTGGCTTTGAACTGGCTGATTCGAATCGTGGCGAAGGACAAACTGCATTGGTTCGCAATTTATTGTGTTGTCATTGGGGCCGCAACAATCACTTGGCAGGTCTTGGCTTCTGCAAGTTGAAAGTGATCTTTCTGGCTGCAGTCACTGCCATTGTAGAGATCAAAGACGGTGCCACTGGGGACTCATGACGGTCGAGTTGATTTGTGGTTCCGTTTCGCTTTGAGCGTTTTCTGAATCACTCTATGTCTTGGTGGATTCCAAGCCAGTTTTGGTAAAAGAATGAGTTGTGATTCCAGCAACCACCATTCCGATCGCGGCGAGAATGATGATGAGCGAACTGCTGGGAAGTCGTTTTCGAATTTCGATCACGGAATGAGTGGCATCGATTTGGGTTAAAAGCAGTTGAGGTTGAGTTTCTTGTAGGCTTTCCAGTAGCCGCAGATAAGCATCGGTTGTATCCGGTGACTGAGACCGCAGCTGAATCCATACAGGGTTGTCGGGCGATTGGTTTTGCTGTGACAGATCTGTGTCAGGAGACGGTTCTGGAGACGTGACTTGGGTGGTACCGATGATCTGTAGCGCCGATGTGATTTCGTCGAGGAGATCTTGGGTTTGGATGGGGGCAGCGACCACGTTTTGGAGTTGCCAGCGAGATTCTGGCAAGGTCTGTTGAGTAAAGGTGCTGCCTTCAACATTGACGAGTGTTGGGAGTCTAATTTCAGATGAATTCAACATGTTGTTTTGAGGGATGCTTTGCAGCCATTCCATTTCAACTAAGCATGCGCGTTCGGCCAGCGTGACGTTGACCCTGCTTTTGCTGTCGAATTTGAAGGGGGCTGGTTTGCCATCAATTCGTATCTGCATCAGCTTTGCAGGCGTTGGGAGAGCGATTTTCAGTGTGGCATTGGCAGCTGGCGAGAACGCGAGAACACCGAATGTGCCTTTGATTGAGTACTCATCACCTGTGATGTGGTGAGTGGAAATTGCGTAGGCGGGAGTATTTTCTTGAGACGTCTTGTTTTGTTCCAACGTTGTTTGCGGTAGCTGAATTCGAACTTGATCGCGTTCTGAATTGACTGTTGCTGGCAAAGGATTGGTATTGCCGAGTGAAGTGGCATTTGGCAGTTCGGGAAGGATGTTTCTGACCCATCGAGGGACAACTGTGATTCCGTCTTGATATCGCGCGTCGAGTACTTGAAAGGATTCGAAGTCACAAGGGGCATCGAAGTCGGGAAGGGGGATATTCAGAACGCTGCTGGTCATGGCTGGAACAATGCCCGTGATCACGATGACTGATAGGTCGTTGTCCGAAACTGATCCTTCTGCAGTAATATCAATCGATGCTTGGGCATTATTCGTTGACGTGGCACGTTCATCGGCGGGCCGGAGTAGAACTTCGCTAGTGGCATATGCCACATTGGACGGCTTGGTCAATGTCAGGCGAAAAGGAGACTCGACGGCCTTGAAGACCATGAAGATTGCAATTTGCGTTTGCTCGTCTTGGTTGGTAAGCAATGCCACGACGGAAGCCTGTGCGGCTTTCGTTGGTTCTGCTCGAATGATCAGCGGTCTGGTTTCATCCGTCACGGTAAAACGAATGGGAGTTGTTGGAACGGCGATGTTCTGTGTGCGAAATTCGGAATTCGGAATGGTGCCTTCAAGGCTTCGAATAAACACACTTTCTGGATCGGCCGCAGACAAGGATAAAGAAACTTCGAGGACGTCAACCGGGCTTGGCAAAGTCACCACTGGCAAGGGAGTGTCCTGTTGGGGGTGTCGGGGAAGGGTGCCGTTGATGCTGATTGCCAGAGATCCTCGAGTGGCTTCTCGAAGGCCAATCACCAGTTGGTCTCCACGGCGATACCACGACTGTAATCGATCAATTTCGTCGGTTTTTGCGCTGACGGACTGGATTTTTAGATCGGCGGATACAGTGAGGCTTTGTCGAAAAATGGGTTCGTCAGGAATCTGCAATTCGCATTCACAGGTCCAGTTAATTCGATTGCGTTCTACAACCGCCAACTGGTTCATACTGGCTTCTCGAGTTTCCAGCAGCCTTGAAAGCTGTAGTGTCACGGCATCGACAGACGCGGGGATCAGGTAGGCTTGTTCGTTGGGACGCAGAACAAGTCGTGATGGGATTTGGTTGTCAGGGATCGGTTCCAGTGGAGTTTGGTTGGTTTGTAACGAATCAATCGTGAACCGATCAGATGTGCTGGCGACAAGAATCAGTCGGTTCGCTGGAATACGGTTCAGTTGTCGTAGTTCTTGTGTATTGATGGACACTTCTTGTGCGAATGTCTGTGGCGATTGCCATGCGAGTTTGAATTTTTGTAGCCCTTGGCGATCGACAGGCGTTTGAATCGTGACCATGCTGTCATCCACTGAAGCTGTGATTTCTGTTCCATCTGCCACTGCAGCACCAATCAAATTCATGTCGTTGTGTTGTGCGATTCGGACGGATTCGCTGCGGATATCAACAGGGCGAACTTCGTAGTCACAATCGATCTTTAATTCAGTGGGAGTCGCCAGAATTCGAGCAATGATTTCGGATTCTTGTGGTTGTTTGTCTGTTTCGATTTCAGAGGTGGAAAATCCAAACTGCATTCCCACGTGAGTGAGATGGCTGAACGTGGGGTAGTTAAATTCACTTCCCAGTCGTACTCCTCGATGTGGCTTGGGAGTAAACAGTCTGGCTTCTGTGATCGAAGTCGTTTTGTCTTTGACGATGATTTGAGTCAGCGGAGCGGGAGGGAGTGGAAGATCGGCCTTTGCACCATCCATGTCAGGTTTGGCTAGCATGCGTACTGTGTAGCGAAGCTCATAGACCATCAGGCCAGCAACCCATCCTTTCATGTCAGTTGCAATGATATTTGCATTGGCTGACAACCGAGCTGCAGGTTGTGGAATCGCAGAAATTAAGATTCCAGGGTTTTTAGAGTTAGAGTTAGAGTTAGAGCCTGATTTCACTGGCAGCACAATATTGCCATCCAGTTCACATTGAATCAATGTGACACCTGTTACCGGGAGTTCAATCAGTTGATCAGTCGCACTGTCCACTGCGATATGAGAGATCACGGTGGCAGAGATCGAATCTTGAGTCAACAAATTGACGGTGACTTCTGAATCGAGAAAGAGTGGTGAACCTGTTGTTTTTGTTTGCGCTGATTCAAGTAACGATGCGATTTCTGGTGGAACAAAGACGATTGGCGAGTCTTGTTTGGGACTCAAAATGTCATTGGGTCGCTTCGGTGGCAATGCTTGAGATTGTGTGATTCGAGAACTGATCGTTGGTGGTTGCACGGCAGGCCGCGAAGACTGGGGGCGGGCCGCTTGAGATTGTGATACTGCTGTCAACAGGATTCCAATGCTCATGACAACGGTTTGACTTGGAGACGATTTGTGTTGTTGTGAAGCGAGGTTTTGCGGACGTGCGTATTTTTTGAAGTAGACAATGACGGCGGCGACAGCAAATGCGGCTGTCATGATTGATGGTGCGGGATTCAGACTTGGAAATGCGATTCGAGTGCTTTGTGCCAGCAAGATTCCGAACCCTGTCAGTATCCAAGTCATTGAGCCATAGCGGCCAAAGATGGCCATCAAGGCGACTAATACGCAACCAGCAATGCAGCTTGCTGCGAAGAAGGTCTGAGTGTGCCCCAGAGTCAAGGTGGGCGTTTTTTTGTCTGGAACAGATGTTAAGAACAGTGATTTCACTTGCTGTTGCCGAAACTCAAGCCTTGCTAAAAAATGTTGGATGTCGCTGGATGGTGATTGTTGGAGAGAGTGTCCGAGTTCGGTGCTGTTTTTGATGTGGATCTGCGAAGTGGTTGCAGTGGCTGTCACAGTGCGACCGGTTGGTGGAATGATAATGGCGTCAATGCCTCGCAGGGAACGATCGTTGAGTCGAATGATGGGAAGCTGAAATTTTTCCGCTGAATCGACATCGATGAAGACGTCTTGAATGAGCACTTGAATTTGCAAATCTCGCCCATCGTTAGGGACCAGCAGGTCGAGCTGGCCATTGCTGGTTTCAACTTCTGTGAGCTGGTCATTGATCAGGCAGTGAATGTTCTTTGCCCTCATTTCATGAATATCCAACGAGATTCGATTGGAAATCCCAAACGCTGAGAGCTGGATCAAAACGGCAGCACGAATGGAATCAGGTGCTTGATCTAAAATCCATGTTGCCGTTCCATGGATTTGCTGCGATGGGGCTCGCGTATTTCGAACCTGAATTCGAAAATTGGTTTCCTGTATTCGGTCGGGGTAGCTCACATCATTCGCTACGGTTTGTCCATCACGATCAATCAGTGACCAGTTTGACGAAGGGTTGACCATGCGCAGGCTGGCTGTTTGGGTGCGCGCAGACGGCAATGAAATGAACATGGGAATATGCCGTCCAGTTGCTGGTCGTTCACATTCCAGTGTGATCGTTGCTGTGTTCTTGATTTCATTCTGAGAGAGTTTCAGAACCCATTCATTTGCGGAGCGCCTGTTGGTTTTTGGCTGTAATGAATGCCCCAGCAGTTGGTCGGTTAATTTTAGTTTCAGGGGCCCTGAATCCGCTGCTTGGATGGTGATTTCTGTTGGTAAAGGCGTGGCCGTCGTGAGGCGAATTTGAATCACATCACGCACAGTTTCGTTGACTACTGACAACGCATGATCAATTGTTGCCGTCACCCCCAAGTCGTCATCGGCGGTTGTGGTCGTTCGGGGGAATTGCGAACGATCAAAGACCATCATGTTGTCGATCGCTGGGGCCCAAGGAGACTGAGTTCGAAATTCCGAATAGCTGGTACCTTCGATCTGACGCATTTCTGGCGGCAGACGTTCAGAATCAAAAATGACAACATCGGTCAATCGTAAGTAGTCTGAATTTTTAAGTTCGGCTTCTGCAATGCTGACATCGCTTGCGGTTGATTGAAGCGTGAGTTGAAGGAGCTGCTGAGAGTTTCGAGACAAGGGAGTACGCAGGAAAATTTCAATCGGTTGAGTGTCAGATGTCGGGTCACCGGATGAAATTCGAAATAGCACAGGTAGCTCCGTGTTGAGTTCCCTAACAGCTGTGACTCGAAATTTTCGAGGCACCTCATATTGAACTGTTTCTGCGACTCCGGATCGGTTTTCGATTTGAATGAAAGCTTCAATTTGCCCGAGTTCATCTGTTGTTCGGGTGATGATTTGGTCTTGCAGAACGGGGCGCGGCACCATCAGTTGAAATTCAGCTTTTGCCGGTTCGGCAAACTGTTCCATTGTCAGTCTTTGGCTACCGTCGGCTGTAAATTCGACGTCTGTTTCCATGAGGCCCGACAGTATGGAACTTTGTACTGTCATCTCAGATGAAAAGCTGGCTCTTAACGTTGCCGAAGATAATTCCAACTGACCTTGAACTTCTTGATTTGGCCCCTTCCAAGTTCCTTTGTTGAAAATAGGGATCAGGCAAGCATTGGATTTTGGACTGGCAAATTGTCCATTGATGACGATGGTCGACAAGGGGGAATCTGTTGAGTTGTGAATTGTCAGTGACTTCTGCTTGGAGTCCCATGAAAAGGGTAAAGCTTTCTGTTCGCCATCAATGATGCTTTGTGGTGTCACGTCTTCACTAAACAGAAACTGCACTTGGCTTTGCAGAGGGAGTCCGGGCAAACTTAAGTTCCAACGTGCTTGACAACTGTCGGGTTGGATTCGGTAATCCGCCTGGCAGCCAATGTTTCGGTTGGTTGACACGAAAGATTTGGACTGATTCGAACAATTGATTGTCAGACGTCCTGAATTGGCCGGGTACAGGATCCATGTTCTTTCAGTGCGTTCGTTGTCTTGGGGGGGGGCAGCACTGACGACAAGACTGTTTGGGCTGGTGACTGATACGTCGAGAGGGGTTGTCAGTGTGAATTCACTGATGACGGCACGTGGTAGCTGCAAGTCAAAAATCGCGTTTTCTGATTGCTGCTGACCCTGACTGATCCAATAGCCTGCGACACGTCGAGTGTTTGGGGAAACGAGCAACATGGCTGTTTCGTTTTGTGTTTTTCCAATCGCAAGCTGTTGTTTTTTATGGAAGAGTTTCAAACCATTCAGGTTCGTTGGTCCCAATTCACGGACTGCTTTTGGGGGACTGGAAAAGCTGAAATCGACTTCCCCATTCAATGCGTTTTGAGAAGTCAGATTTGCGCGGTAAACCGCTTTGATGATGTCGTAATCATTCTGAATTTCTGCATGCTTGTTTGCATTCTGAATCAGGTTGAAGAGTTGAGTTTTCAAAACGGGCTGATAATTTCGTACCTCAACAGCCGATTCAATTTCTTCTGGCGACGCCTGTCTGATTTGGGTTCCCTTGCCGATTGGCAGTGATTCAAAACCTTGATCCCATGATTCTGCGGGCGTGTTTTGCGCACAACTGCTGCTGGCGTCTGCGAACCAGCAGCACAAAGCAATGCAAATGATGGTGAGGCGAGCCAACATCAGGACACTCGAGACGAAAACGCAGTGACGGGTGGGACTGGATTGTCTTGGGGCGAGATCGCTTTGGCGGCTTCATCGATTGCGAAGATTGTACTGTGATCGGATGTTGCCGATTCTTTTCGTAATTCTTGTCGCCCACCGCCCAGAAACCTTTGAAGCAAAGCTGCGATGACTGCCACCACACACCCTGGTAGGATGCGAAACAGAATGTCGTGAGCGGTGGCAGGAATGATTGCCATGGTCGCGACAAAGAGACTTGTCATGATCGCGATGGCTGTGATTGTCGGCAGCATGCGCAGAGAGGCCAATAGGAGATACGTGAGCAATCCCAAAATCGCGGCTGCCAATAGGATTGTTTGCCGAGAGAGCACATACATTGGTTGAGCATCTTGGAGCAACATTCCTGCGAATGCCGTGACTGAGTTCGGGTCTGCAGTCGCTTCTTTGATGTGTTTGATTAATTGAACTTGCTGAGAGTCTGAAATCGCCAGTGGGATCGATGTGAGTAATTGAATACCGGCTGACGTTGCTTGGTCGTCTTGCAGCTTGATTCGATTGAGTTCGGGGTTGAAGGGGACGGCGACAGCGCCTTCAGGTTGGCGAACTAACCACAAGCACATCGATGATTCGGAGACTCCCACTGGCCGAGCAAATTGTGGCTTGATCCGGTCAAACAGGATTGATTTTCGTAGATCTTGTTGAATCACCACAGTGGCTGTCGTGATATTTTCATCCCCTCGCAATTCGATTTCTCGAAAATCATCCTTTGTGAATTCGATGAAGTTGGCGGCTTGTTGATTGATGCTGGTAGAAGTGATTTTTACGTCGGACGGAATTCGGAAGCGAACAGACGATTGTGCTTGCGGTAGCACATACGTTGTTGAGCTCATCATTTGCGTGTTGATGATTGCTGATTTCAGAATCAACAGTTCGGCTCGATCGTTGCTGGTGCTGTCTGCTTTCCGTACGATGATCGGGGCGGATGCGACTGGTTGTTTGGTTATCCATGCACAAGCGGCGGAATCCGAATAAATTCGGTTCCAGTCATCGTCATTACCAATGTCAATTTGCCCAATGTCGTCGGTGACAATTTGGATGGCTTCGAGTGTGGGTTCAAGTGTTGACGGAATGACTAAGGGCAGTTCAATCGGGAATTCACCCGAGACTGAATTCACTGAGGCTGGGACAGGCACAAAGTAGTCGATGAAAATATCAAACTGTCCTCGCGCCGGTTCGGGCAGTACGTAGGAAAAGACCTGCTGATCTGTTGACTGTTCCGGGAGAGTTTCGGCTGTCGATTTCAGCCGGACAATAGGGGCGATCCCTGAAGGCGCGTTGAGCCGGATTTCATCGACGTCTCGATAACGAACGTCGTAGCTAAGAGTCTGTTGGATTCGAATTAATTCGCCTTCCATTGACAGCCGAACGAACGCACGAGTTTTGGTTTCGGACCTTTGCTGTTGGATGAGCAGTGTGATTGGGCGTGTGGGGTCGTCCATGAGTTGGACTGTGCGAGAATCTTCGCTGCCTCGAAAACGATCAGGCCACCGGCTTGATGGTAAGTCGGGGAACTCGGTTAATCCATCAGCGGATTTCATTTGCATCGAATGTTCATCTGAATCCAGTAGGGAGACAGTGGCACTGTGAGGGTTGTCTGTGGGAATGTCGGGAAGAGACAACGGGAGATTTCGCTTCTGAAATTCTTCCAAGTCTGTAAATGCGGCAATGGTGACGACGAATTGGCGAGACTGACGCTCTGGAAATTCAAGTACGAATTGGTCGTTTCGATTTCCAGTGGGAATGACATTTTCAGACGCAGCCCCTGTGACCAGTTGAGTATAGTTTTCGATCAGTTGCCAGTCTTTGTAGCCTGGCCATTTGACAGTAACGGCATTCACCGAACCCTGCAGCACGTTGACTGAAAAGCTGGCTGTCATGATTAATGAGTTGCCATCTGTTTCGAACGAGATCGTTGGGGCAACAGAATAAAAGGCGGCTGACTCTTGCAACTTCAGCGTTAATTCGGACTCCGGTGATAGCATTCGATAAGCGATTTGAGACGTCTGGTTGGTACGATCAGTTGCCGTGGCATCCGTTCGTTTGAGTTTGACGCTGCCTTCACCCGTTCGATCAATCTTTACTTGGAGACCAGCGGGGACAAGCAGATCGAAATCTGCATTTTCGGATTCGCAATGATTGAGGTCTGGTGGGCGAATGACCACGATGGCGTCTGCTGAGGTGGTGTATTCTAAGTTGTACGTTAATTCGATATCGCCACTGACTGCTGATTCAAAATGCAGCAGTGTGGATTCGTTTTCACGTTCCACGACATCAACCAGCAGGTTCGCGTTTGATTCAGCTGTGGCGGTGACAGATAGGTCGGCATAGCCCTGCGGAATGTTCAATTCGAATGATTTGACGGGAGTTCCAGAAATCGAAATCGGCTGAACGGCTGTCAATGTGGGCGGCTGTGAAGTTAAATCAAGCTTCATGACTGTGGCAGCGGTTTGCCGGATTGCCGTTGGACGATCTGTATTGTTGATTCGTCGGCTCCAAGACAATTCCGTTTGTTCTGCCAGTCCCCAAGTTTCAATTTCCGTTTGTTTTGTGTCTTCGTTGAGACGTTCATCGTAGGGAGTGTCTGTTGACAGCCGAACGTTCTGAATGGGTTCCCTGATTTTTAGCTTGAGACGACTTTGATTGGCCAGCGGAGCGTCAATTTTTAGACGTCTTCGATCGTTTGAGGTTCGCACAGGCCCAATCATGTGTAACGTGATCTGGTGGGTACCTTTGCCAAACAGGCGGAATGATTTTTCTGCTGACTGCTGTTGAATCAGATAGAATTGTCGATCAGTTTGATCAGCTGTGGAAAGCTTTTCTTTGCCAGATTCTGTGAATTGACTGGTGGGGGCAGGGTCGAGAAATTGAAAGTCGTCAAACGCAAACGGAACAGTCACCCATTCGTTGGGGACTGTGATTTCTACCCATGCCTGAACGGTTAAATGAGCAAAATTTCCATCAACTGATCCTTCGATTGTGAGTTGTCGAAGGTCGTAAAGTGGATTAACTTGAGCTTCAGCACGTGTTTTCAGGTTGTCCAGCATTTGGGTTGAAAAGCCAGGAAACGCATACACTTTTCCGGATGCTGGATCCTTGAAAATCAGCTGAGTTCCCGCTGGCAGACTTTGTACGTCAGCTGCTTCTCCCTTTTGTGCTGGATTTTCAGAGGGCTCATCACTGATCGGATCTTGTGCAAATCCCGGCGCAGGATGCACGGCAACGGCAAAAAAGAGTGCCGCAAAAATGATGTGACGAAGAGCCTGTCGGTTCAAACAGAACATGGTGACGAGAGAATCCAGACTTTGGGGGGACCGGAAGCATTGAGGGAGAATTCAGCCTCGTTTGCCGAAACTGCCCCTCCATCGTACGACGCAAAATCGGTTGAGTGAAGAGATTCCCAAAACCATCGCCAATCAGTCGAAAATGCTTACGATTCCATCTGCAATTGATTGTGTACACGCGGCTAAGTGTGATGGGACCATCATATCGATTGTTCCCCCTTGCAGGTTTGTGACGGTTCCACCGGCTTCTTTCACGAGAAGCAGTCCGGCTGCGACGTCCCAAGGCTTTAAGCTGGTAGACCAAAATGTATCGATGCGTCCGCTGGCGACACATGCTAGGTTCAGAGCGGCTGACCCACTTCGCTGGACTGTTTGCAGATGACTCATTGCAGTCAGAAATCTTTGGACTGCGGGATCGGTGCCATCAGCTCCCACGGGGAGACTGGCCATGCCCATCGTTTTGGAAAGAGATGTTTCACCGCTGGTTTGAATGGCTGTTCCGTTCAAGGTTGCTCCACCTTGATGAGTGGCTGCAAATGTTTCGTCTCGAGTGGGGTCAAAAATGACTCCTGCGACCAACTGTCCAGCTTGTTCCACTGCGATGGACACTGCGTAGTACGGAAATCCATGGACGTAATTAGACGTGCCATCCAAAGGATCGATCACCCAGCGAAAGTCGGAACCGTCGGCTTCTTTGTTCAGTCCTTCTTCGCCCAGAAAACCATGATTCGGGTACTGGCCGCTAATGATCTCAAAAATCCGTTGTTGAGATGCATGGTCGGCTTCTGTCACAAGATCGGCTCTCTTTTTTTCGGACACCGAAAAGCGCCCCACCCAGTCTTGAAGGATCTGGCCACCTTCGTGAGCCGCTTGAATTGCGATTTGCCGCAAAGCTGAGAATGATTCGTCGCCGCAGGATGTCGATGTCATAACGAAATGGCTTTGTTTGGTCGTTGTTTTGAAATACAGAGAGATGCTGGTGGTCGCTGATCGTCAATGAAGTTGTCTGCGAACAAGTCGATTGGCCAACTGCAATTCTTTCAGTTTTGC
>CAYTUE010000048.1:1198-10121 GCA_964441085.1 uncultured Planctomycetaceae bacterium | reverse complement strand
TGCACAGTAGCAAAAAGTCTCGGGGCATTGATTCGCTCATTGATGATTCGCCCATCGATCAGCAGATTCCGACCATCGGTGATTGAAATGCGGCTGATTTTTAAAATCGATTCTGTCAGGGGGCCAATGTTTCCGTTGGAATACAGCTGACATTGGAATTCAATTTCGCCAGATGGCTGCGGAACATATTGTGGTTGCGTATAGTTGAAGTTTGTAAAAGAGAGACTGGGGGAGAGTACGTAGACGCTGTGTGTCATTGCCTGTGCTTTTTCGCTCGAAACTGGTCGTCTTGATTTTGTCTGGATTCCACTTCGCAAAATTCTTCGAAAGGCGAGTTTGTGCCGATCAAATTTCGTTGTGAACATTGTCAACAACTCTTGGGAATTGCGCGCTCTCGAGCCGCTGCGACAGTGGATTGTCCTCAATGCGGACGTTCTTTGCGAGTTCCTGGTTCGGCAGTGAGTTCGGCAGTGAGTTCAGCAGTGAGCCCCGCAGTTGACCCGGCAGCCAACAACACAACAAAAGATGTGAAACCCACACAGCCAGCAGATGGCGCATTTCAAGATACCGATTTGGTTTCTGCATTAAATGAACTCACCATGCTGGGGCAGGCAGACAGCGATTGGGATGCCCATTCGTTCAATCGTCCTTTGGATGATTCGGCTGTCATGATTCAAGGTCTTGACGTACCGGAAGATCGATCCCGACAGCGAGATGGGGCGATCGCAAGTTCTGTCGAAAAGTCTCATTCGGAAAGCTCTGCAGACAGCTCAAATATTTCGTCAATGGATTCCATTGAAGCTCTACAAGATTTAGCATCTTGGGCAGATTCTGATCCGACCTTGCCAGCGAGTTCAGCATCCGCACCCATTGCGACAGACTTGTTATTGGAAATGCAGCAGGCGGGGCATCCTTCATCATCATGGTTGGCCAATTCGATCGGAGCATTTCTGCTGGTTGTGATCAGTGGAGTTGCTGGGTGGTGGCTGGCAAAGTCTGAACGTCTTGAATCGTGGTTGGGGGGCGAAGTCAGTCAGCAGCAGGCAATGGCAGGAAATGAAGATTTTCAGCAGGAAAAAGTGAAGGCCTTTCTTCCTGCAGCGATCAAGAATGATCCGTCGGCTTGGAAAATTTCGGTGACAGGGCAGGTCTTGTATCTCGATGAATCTGGGCAGGAACTTCCAGATGGTTCTGCTTTAATTTATCTACTTCCTGCTTCTCGACAAGGCAATTTAAAGGTGCATGCTCGTAGCTTTCAGCGAGAACCAGCAAACGCAGACCGTCGATTTTCCGAAGCGGCTTTACGCGCACTGGGAGGTCTGCGAATTGAAGCTGATGCCGAGGGACGGTTTCAGATTGGAACAGAAGCCGAAGCCGATGAATACCAGCTGATCGTGGTTTCAAGACACCGGCAACGTTCCGACCATGTCCTTCCGGAAGGTCGGATTACCAATGCTTTGATGCCTTGGTTCGATTCGACGGCTCATGTGTTGGGGCAGCGAGACTCCGTGATGCAGTTGCTTTCAAAATCAGCACAGGATCTGCGAATTACGATTGGCAGCAAATAGCGTCTTGAGAGCCTCAGGCGATGCTTGGTTTTGCTTTTGCGCTGTAACAGCAGAGGCAGGTTCCCTCAGTATTGATATGACAGCTTGTCGGTAAACAAGTTGCTGCGGGTTTTCTGTTTTAGTGGAAGGCTTGTTGGTGAGATTCAATACGATGGTGCCAGCAGCGATGACAGTGAATAGCACGATGGCACAGACCATAATTGCCGTTGCCATGGTTGCTCGTGGTGCGTTGATAGTACTGTCAATTCGATGGAGCCACTGTTTGGCTATTGTTTCAGTGAGGATGGCCCCTCGAAATTCGTCACGGACAGCTGTTAAGATTTTTTGGTCTGAAAGGGTGACTTCTTTTGCATCTTTGCTTGGTGTCAGCGACAACAGTCGGGACTGAATACGGCAAAAATGAAAACCAGATTTGAGGCCGACGATCAGCGGAATAGCAACCAGTGCGAGTAGCCATGTCTTGCTTGCAATTGCGGTGGCGAACAGGATGACGATGGCCGTGCAACGCAAAATGAATTCAAGCCAAGGGTGTCGAGCAAACAGCAACGTGTGAATCAACCAACCTCCATCGAATGGTAAAATGGGAAGCAAGTTGAACCCGTTGATCACTAGCAGCATCACAACAATCGCTGACACAACATGATTGGTTTCTGGATTTCCGCTCAGCCAAATGACGATGGCCATTGTGATTCCTGGCATGGGGCCAGCGAGACAAACGATGATTCTTTGCCCGATTGATCCCGATTCAGAACGTCCGGCGACGGCAGCCCCCAGCAGTGGGATAAAAAAGATGCGGACGTTTTGGTAGCCAAACAGTTTCATCGCTGTGAAATGGCCCAATTCATGAAACAGCAGAATGGGGAACAGCAGCAGGACAAATTTGAGTGACCACGCCCATGCTCCGACGACAAAAAAGGCAATGGCCGATAAAACGGTCACCAGCAGTGGATTTTCGGCCAGCATACTGATGGGATGAATGGGCTGATTGACAACATTGTTTAAGCTTGTCGATTCACACTGGACCGTATTCGGCAATGAACTATCGTCCGTCACAGAATCTCTTTCTGTCTTCCTTGTGTTTGGAACCGATTCATGTCTCACTCTTTGCCTTTGATTTTGGTCTTAACGATGATTTCAGGTCTTCGTCAGGCCGATGCGAAAGAACCAATTCCTGTGTCTCAAAATACCGATTTGTCAGCAGAAAATCCGTTCAGTCGATCTCCAGAACTGCCCTTAAAGACTTTGGACTTCAAAGCATATCAGCCAAAGCACTTTCAGCCTGCCATGATTGCGGGAATGAAACGGCAGTTGGAAGAAATCAGTGTGATCACGGCAAATGATCAGCCTGCAACATTCGAAAACACGATCGTTCCGTTGGAAAAATCAGGTCAGCTTTTTCATCGAGTTCAATCTGTTTTTGGCAGCTTAACGAGTGCTCATACCAGCGACGCGTTGCAGGACATTCAATCTGAAATGGCTCCTTTACTGGCTGCTCATGCTGACAATATCTTGCTGGATCGAAAGTTGTTTCAACGGTTGAAGACCATTTTTGAAAGCATGGACGAGCGGAATTTGACTGAAGAACGGCAGCAAGTTCTGAAGCAATATTACGAAGAGAGCTTACGTGCGGGAGCCAACTTGACGGATCAGCAGCAGGCTCGAATTCGAGTGCTGAATGAGCAGCTTTCGACTTTGGAAACAAAGTTCGAAGAGAACCTTTTGGCCGTGATGAAAGAACGTTCCGTGATTGTCGACGACGTTGCGGAATTGGATGGGTTAAGCGAAGCGGAAATTGCCTCAGCGGCCGAAAAAGCGACAGAACGAAATCACGCTGGAAAATACCTGTTAGAAATTTCCAATACGACTCGAGTTCCCGTGTTGGCATCTTTAAACAATCGAAGTTTGCGAGAACGCGTTTGGCGAGCATCCGCAGAACGGGCATTGGGTAAAAATGGTGGGATTGACAATCGAGGTTTGGTTCTTGAACTGGCCGCGTTGCGTGCAGAGAAAGCGAAGCTGCTGGGATATGCCAACTATGCGGCCTATGCGTTGTCTGATCAAATGGCAAAAAATCCAACCGCGGCTTTAAAAATGTTGACCGATTTGGTTCCGGGCGTGGTGGCTCGAGTGAACGAAGAAGCGGCCGACTTGCAGGCAGCGATCAAGGCGGCGGGAGCGGATCATGAACTGCAGGCTTGGGACTGGGAATACTATGCGGAAAAGGTTCGGTCTCAACGATTCGACGTGGATGAGTCTGCCGTTCGCCCGTATTTTGAATTGGACAACGTGCTTCACAAGGGCGTGTTTCACACGATGAATTTGTTGTTTGGAATCACATTCCATGAACGCACTGATTTGCCTCTTTATCATCCCGACATTCGTACATTTGATGTGTTGGATGCAGATGGAAGTGTCGTGGGGCTATTCTACTTTGATCCATTTAAGCGTGATACCAAACGCGGTGGGGCATGGATGAATGCGTTTGTCGGACAGGCCAAGTTGTTGGACCAAAAACCCGTGATCGTGAATGTGCTTAACATTCCTCGGCCAGCGGATGGTGAACCAGCTTTAATTAGCTTTGACAACGTCACCACGATGTTTCATGAAATGGGGCACGCTGTTCATGGTTTGTTTTCGGATGTTACGTATCCATCGATTGCAGGCACGTCGACTCCTCGAGACTTCGTCGAGTTTCCGTCGACATTCGAAGAAGACTGGGCCATTCAGCCCGCCATTTTAAAGAACTATGCTGTTCACCATGAAACGGGCAAGCCGATTCCTCAAGAGCTTTTGGACAAGGTCATTGCCGCCAGTAAGTTCAATCAGGGTTTTGATACGTTGGAATACATGTCTGCAGCGATCGTTGACTTAGAATGGCATTTGCTGACAGAAGGCAGTCTTCCGGAAAGTATCGATGAGTTTGAATCTGCTGTGTTGAAGAAGCATGGAATTGATTTACAAGCAGTGCCACCAAGATATCGCACTGCGTTCTTTGCTCATGTGTGGGGCGGTGGTTACTCATCCAGTTACTACGCGTATTTGTGGAGCGAAGTTTTGGCAGCTGACGCATTTGCTTTTATGATTGAACAGGGCGGGGCGACTTCAGAAAATGGAAGAAGAATTCGTAATGAAGTTTTGTCTCGAGGCAGTAGCCGACCTCCCATGGAATCGTACAAAGCTTTTCGGGGGCAGCAGCCATCCGTTGACGCGTTACTGATCCGTCGCGGGCTGAAATAGCGTTTGGTCTTTGTTTTCTGGCATCATGTTGATGGCGCTGAGTCGCGTTTTTGATACGTTTTGATGAAGCGGTTGTAATACTTAATTTGATGTAAGGTGTTGTCTTGCAGTGATTTATGGACTTTTAGTTAGGTTTGGGCCAGTTTTCGCAATTCTTGTCAAGCAGTTCTAATGATTCGATATGTTTCGCAAGATGTAGGAGAACAAAATGAAGAAGGTCATGTTTTTGGTGTGTGCTGCTGCAGCCGCAATGATGGCTGGGCAACAGTCTGTCCAAGCTCAATGTGGAGTGAACGGTGGCTTCAATGGCGGCGGTTTCAACAACGGTTTTGGCGGTGGTTTTAATAGCGGTTTCAACAGCGGCTTGAGCTATTCCAGCTATTCGCCTCGTTCGTCGTTTTCGATCGGCTATACGTCTGCTCCACGAGTGGGCTATCAGCGATCTGCCTATCGAGTGCCAGTGAGCCGAAGTTATTACCGTGCTCCGTCTCGTTACAATTACTACGGTGGTCGCAGTCGGTATCGTGGCTGGTAGGTCTACGTTTGCCTGAACAGTGAAAGTGAAAAACGCTTAGTCGTGCTTCGATCAAGAAGACGCGACTAAGCGTTTTTTCGTGCCGAGAAATTAACCAATGAGTTCATGCGATTTCGATTCGTACGCTGTTTTGTCGGCGTTCAGTTGGATGTGTGTGTGAGCCGTACCACTTCCTTGGAAAGATTTCGTTTGCTTTGTCGGAAAAGAAGAGGACGTCTTCACACTGTTTTCGATCAGTGTGTTCACACTCTGTTCCGTGTTTGAATTTGGTTGAGTATTAGGTATTGAAATTTCAAAGGTGTGCCATGCGGTGGTTTCTCTTGTTCGTTGCTGTTGGATTGTGTCGGCCCGTTTGTGGGCAGAGCGATCGCTTTGAGTTGGTTCGACGAATCGCAGTGCCAGAAGCGGGGCAGGCTGTGGCTGTTGATGAAACTCACTTTTATGCGATTTCGAATTCGATTGTTGCCAAGTATGAACGTGAAAGTGGTCAACGCGTTGCTGTGTGGAAAGCAGATCAACGTCGGCCGCTCAGGCATTTGAATTCTGGAATTGTGATTGATGGCAAGCTGTATTGTGCTCATTCAAACTACCCCAAATTCCCTGAAGCCAGTTCCGTGGAAGTGTGGGACACAAAGACGTTACAACATATTGATTCGAAGAGTCTTGGTATCTACGAGGGATCTTTGACATGGATTGATCAGCGCGATGGAGACTGGTGGGCTGTGTTTGCTCACTATTCCAAGAAGGTCAATCGAAATCCTTTTGCAAAAGACCATACTCATACATCACTGGTGCAATTCGATGATCAGTGGCGACGCAAGGGCGGTTACATTTTTCCGAAAGCCGTGTTGAATCGTTTTGACCCTCACAGTTGTTCGGGGGGGAGTTGGGGGCCTGACGGGCTGATTTATTGCAGTGGGCACGACTTGGGTGAGATCTACCAATTGGCGTTACCAGAAGCTGGGTCGACCATGGTCTTGAAGCAAACATTGACGGCTCCGATGACAGGGCAGGGATTTGCGTGGGCTCCTGATGGAAAATTGATTTATGGAATTGACCGACCAAAACGTCAAGTTGTTGTTGCCAAGCGGGTCGTCGGCGATGACACGAAGAAGTAGAGCACTGTGTGTTTGGGGGAGTGCCATCACACGTGTTGTGATTGTCCTAGGGAGAACTTGGCGAGTCATTTTGCGATGCCGGTAAAATCTGTGAAACAATATTTTTTGTGAATGGTGTTTCGCCCGATGGTATGAAAATGAGACGGTTTCAGTGAAATTGACCGCGTTTTCGTTATCTGAGTGTTGTTGCGTTACTCGAGTTTTTTTTCGTTGTCAGCTTGAATTTGCATTCAGCAGTTTGCTGTGGTTTGCTGGCAGCGATAGGCTTTACAGCTGATTAGTTCCAAATCCTACCTTCAAAACAAGAGAACTTCTTTTATGGCTCTTCCCTCCCAATCACGACGAAATTTTCTGAAAACCAGTGGTGCCGCAGCAGCTGCCGTGACAGCACCTTGGTATTTCGATACATCGACCAGCCTGAATGCGGCCATTCGTACTCCGGCGGACAAGCTGAATATCGGAGTCATCGGGTCGGGGAGTATGGCAAATGGCAATATGCGTGCCGCCAAAGACTGGTTGAATATTGTTGCGATTGCTGACGCCGACAAAGGTCGTCGTGAGGAAATGAATGCGAAGTTTTCTGGTGGCAAAGCGGATGTCTATGAAGACTACCGCAAAGTGCTAGATCACAAAGATGTCCAAGTGGTTCACGTTGCAACTCCAGACCACTGGCACACCAAACCAGTGATTGAAGCAATGCTGGCTGGGAAAGATATCTACTGCGAAAAACCTCTGACTTTAACAATCGACGAAGGCAAGTTGATTCGAAAAGTGCAGAAGGAAACCGGTCGAGTTGTTCAAGTGGGGACTCAGCAAAGAAGTACGTTCAATCTGTTCGCAAAAGCGATGGCGATTGTCGCTGAAGGTCGCCTTGGTAAGTTGACTCAGGTGCAAGCAGCAATTGGTGGAGCACCTTCGAGTCCCGAAATTCCTGTTGCAGAAGTTCCAGAAAAACTGAACTGGGATCTGTGGCTCGGACCAGCACCTGCTGTGGATTACCGCCACCTGCCTCCGGAAGAAGGCAAGAGGGGGCGTGGTAAATCGAATGCTCATTACGAATTCCGTTGGTGGTACGAATATTCTGGTGGCAAGTTGACAGACTGGGGTGCTCACCACGTTGATATCTGCAACTGGGCCTTGAAGCTGAATGGTCAGACAGCTGGCCCGACAGGCATCCGAGGTTCGGCGACTCACCCTGTGGAATACAAGGATGGGTATGCGGTCCAAGCGGATCGCTACAATACGGCCACGAAGTTTCAGTTCAATGTCGACTACGCCGACGGTTGCGAAATGATCATTCGCAATGACACGGCTAATGGAGTGATGTTGACCGGAGAAAAAGGTCGCATCTTTGTGAACCGAGGCAAGTTAGTTGGAGCTCCAGTGGAAGCGTTGAAAGACAATCCATTGTCTGAAGACACAATGGCCAAGGTTTACAAAAATCTGCCGATGGAATTCAACGAACGCAAGCAGCACTGGGCCAACTTCATCCATTGCGTGATGGAAAACAAAGAACCCATTTCAGATGTGCATAGCCATATGGAGATGTTGAATATCTGTCACTTGGCAGGGATTTCTGCTCGTCTTGGGCGAGACTTGAAATGGGATAACGCCAAAGAAGAAATCACGGGCGACGACGAAGCCAACAGCTTTTTGGCTCGTCCATACCGCGAAGGTTACGAGATCAACATGTAATCGTTGTTGCTTGATGACGACTTGATGAAATAGAGAAAGCCCGGCTGAGGAATCAGCCGGGCTTTTTTCGTAATTGTCTTCGCCTTTAATCGTCGTCCTCACTGTCCCGGTGAGGTTGAATCGAAATTTTTGCGTTGCCGTCTTTTTGGTTTTGCCGTCTTTTTGGTTTTGTCAGATGCTTGATTCGTGTTGGTATGATGTCGAATGGCTGACAGCCGATCCGCTTTGAAAATCAGATCGGTTGCGCGGGCTATCTTCACTGGGGACAGTGAAGGCTACTTTGATTTTGGCAGCGGACGTTTGGGGGCGTTTTTGAGTTTTATGCACAGAACACTGAGTGCCGAACAACGCTTGAGGCGAGCCAAGATTGCTTCGGGGGACATGTCGATCGGATGTCGCACAGACTGATCAAGCCTTGGGAGTGATGATTTCTTAGTCATCTTTGGACCTCAGAAAATCAAGATCTGTTTGATCTTTGGTTCGGCCTGAAAGCATCTTCATTTTGATCATGCCTTCTCTTGATACGACAGGAATCTCGTACTCTCCGATCGATGCGAAGGTTCGGGTTTGCCAAACACTTTCGTAAGCAGGAGTCACCAGCATAATGTCCAGTGGTAATAACTGAGTACCAATCACCTTGGAGACACGAAAAATCAGCCCCTCATCAGTGGTCCCGGCTTTCAGCGGAATTTCTCCGCCAAGGATTGTAAAACCGCAACTGGCCACGGTTACCCGTGCAGAAGACAGATCTTCTAAGCGAACGATGACGT
>CAYTUE010000048.1:0-1098 GCA_964441085.1 uncultured Planctomycetaceae bacterium | reverse complement strand
GTTAAAGGCGGTTGTGATTTGTTCGAGTTCGTCGATCAGGTCCATGGCTTGATCTCACTTAGTAGTTCAATGGTGCCTGCCATGCCGATTTGAGTTCTTCCAAAGTGGCGTTGATGAGACTGCCCACAGTCAGACGGTCTGAATCGTTGGTGGTCCCCACTTCAACTGCCGATTTTACTGTCGCTTCGAATTCGGCTGCTTTGTCTGTGGTGACTTCTACCAACAGACGGCCATTGCTTTCGCTGAACAGGTCGGCTGTGGAAAGGTGATCGTTGAGTGAAACTCCAATGCCTCCAGCGAATGCCATTTCAGCGGCGGAAATAGCGAGGCCTCCTTCAGATAAGTCGTGGCAACTCCGAACCAGGCCCGCTTTGATGGCAGAGTTGAGTGCCATGTAGTTGGCGAGGTTTTTTGTGGTGTCTAGTTTGGGAACGTCTCCACCTTCGATGTTGTTCACAAGGTGATAGTGACTGCCCCCAAGTTCATTGGTGTGCGTTTCGCCGATTAAGTACAGCTTGTTGCCTGCTGCTTTTAAGTCCATCGTCACTGCCTGTTCGACATGGTCGATCTGGCCGAGTGCTGTGATTAACAAGGTGGATGGAATGGCAACGGTTTGGCGATTGCCATCGGCATCTTCGTAGCTGAATTCGTTATTCAGGCTGTCTTTTCCGCTGACGAACGGTGTGCTGTAAGCAACGGCAATGTCTTGGCAAGCTAGGGCGGCTCGGACGAGTGTTCCTAGAGTTTCAGGTCGTTCGGTATTGCCCCAGCAGAAGTTGTCTAAGATGGCGATCTTGGATGGATCGGCTCCTACTGCAACGCAGTTACGAATCGCTTCGTCGATGGCAGCAGCCGTCATCCAATAAGGATCTTCGTCGCCCAGATGAGGGTTCATTCCGCAGCTCACAACGAGTCCTCGATTGGACTTCAGGTCAGGGCGAACAACGGCAGCATCGGAAGGTCCATCGTTGTTGATTCCGACCAATGGTTTGACCACGCTGCCCGCTTGGACTTCATGGTCGTATTGGCGAATGATCCATTCTTTGCTGGCAACGTTCAGACTGCCAAGAATTTGCTTTAAGGTTTCGGTTTGATCGG
>CAYTUE010000047.1:26580-30160 GCA_964441085.1 uncultured Planctomycetaceae bacterium | reverse complement strand
TTGTGGCCCTGCTGGAACCGTTCATCGACACAGTCGTTGTGTGTTCCATCACGGCCTTGGTTTTGGTTGTTACAGGAGCATACGACGCCGAACGATTTGCTGCACTCAACGCCGACCAACCAGCCAATATCGTTGCCGCCATCCAAGGTGAAGCAGACGCCAATGTGACCGAAGCACAAATTACAGAAGCGAAATCTAAGCTTGCCGAACAGATTAAAGGCAAGAAAGGTGCTGCAATGACTTTGGTGGCTTTCCGCAGCCAAGGAGGCCAAGTTTTTGGCTACATCCTGTTTGCTGCTGTGATCCTATTTGCGTTTTCGACCTGTATTTCTTGGTCATACTACGGAGAACGAAGTTGGGTGCAGTTATTTGGAGTCGGATCATCCATCATTTACAAGATCCTATTCTTGATCTTCACATTTCTAGGTTCTGTCGTCACCGCGACGAATGTCTTGGACTTCAGTGACCTCATGATTTTAGGCATGGCAATTCCCAACTTGCTGGGTGTCTTTATTCTAAGCGGAGTCGTCAAAAAGGCTCTGGATGAATACATGGGCAAGCTAAAGCGAGGCGAATTAAAGCCAACTGCTAAGTCAGATTCCTAGACAACGATTCAAATCATCGGCGCCTTGCCTAAAACAAAACGGCCCCGATAAAACCGTCACTCAAAAGGGCCGATCGCGCAATTGCGATCGGCCCTTTTTTCGTGATTCGTATCCAAGGAAACAAGACACAGCACAGGAAGTCAATTGCGAAGATGTTCAGCCTGTGGTGGTAAAATCCCGCCCCAACTTGAATAACAAAACGAGCGACGGCTGTGTTTATCTTGGCTGATTCGAATGAAAGTCTTGACAATTTGAGCCTGAAATCACCGAGTATTCGCCTTGGAATGATCGTTTTCTAGCGGTCACAAAGAAACAAGGGGCTCTTGGTTTGACTGTTTTGCCTTCAGATTGTTTGATCTAGAGATCACCAGTGAAATGGGATCGTTCGACAGCGTTGGGCGATCTGGTCATCAGCTGCAAAGCTGCAATGCACTTAAGCCACAGATACTTAAGCCACAGATACAGTCACGAAGGCCGTCAATGAGTGGATTTATTTTCGAACGTCAGTCGACTTACTGCACAATTCAGTATGTACCGAATCTGGCGGAGTTGGACTGGCAAACCGTCGAACAAGCAAAACGTGACGTTTATGAACAGCTTTTGAACGCCCCCACCCATTCGATGCTGATCGACTTATCTGCGGTAAAGCAGCTGCAATCTGACTTGGTCGCATCTCTTGTGCAAACATGGCAACATCTGAACAACGGGCAACGACGTTGCGTCCTTGTCACAACAGACAACAAAGTTCACCAAGCTCTGCAACCCGCTGGCCTCACACCTCTTTGGCAGACTGCAAAAACGATGACAGAAGCTCGACAGACACTTGGAATTTCTGAACAATCAAACTCTGCCGCTGCCTCACCAGCAAATGCGATGATCTTTGAAGATTTCAAAAGGTATTGTTCCATCCAGTTCGATCCCCAACTGACATCGATGGGCTGGTCGGATGTCGAAGCGACAACGTCTGAAGTGATCGAGAAGCTGAAGGATTCAAAAAACACGAGCGTGATGGTCGACCTGAGTACGATGGACTACATCAATAGCGGGCTGGTGGCATCTTTAGTCCGAATTTGGAAGACAATGAAGGAACGTGATGGCCAATTTTCATTGGTCTGCCCCAACGAAGCCGTCACCGATGTTTTGAAAACGGCAGGTCTGTGGAAATTATGGTCAGTTGTTGACCAGCGAGAAGAAGCGGTTTACGACTTGGGAGCATCCAAGGTGGCGATTGCTGAAAATCGAGAAGGGCGATTACTGACGTTTGTGTCAGTCGCCTGTGCGGCTGTTGCCGCGCTGGCTCTGGCCGTGATGTTTAATAGAGGAGGCACCGCAGAAGCCGTTGATTCACAACTTGCCGCGTTACTGTTGGCAGCTGCCGCGTTGACAACGGGGTTGATTGCAATCTTTAAAGAATCAGGCCCTCGCAGATTGCTGTCAGTCGTCGCCGTGATTGCGTCGATCGGTGTACTATCCACCCTCTTCTTGAAAACAAGCCCCATTTCATTTGGACGGCAACCCGCTGAAACAACTCAGGAAGAACTCACACCAAGCAATCATTCCGACACGCCGTCAGATGAAGCGAATACCACAAACGCCGATTCAAGCAGCGAGTCGAACTCCGACGCCGAAGCCAACGAAAATTCATCAAACGATCCATCAAGTTCGGACGCAACACCATGACCGATTCACATCATTCAGACAATCAACACGACGGGCAGTCTGAATCGACTCCGCCACAGAAACCGTTGCACGCACCTCCGAATAATTCTGCTCTTGCCGCAGAACTTGACGAACTTCTCAGCGTTGTCGAACCAGCGTCTGTCGCAAGTGTCGTACTGCAGCGAGCGTTCTCTCATGGAGCCACCGATATCCATCTTGATCCCACAACGCTTGGGGCAAGACTGCGATTTCGCGTGGACGGTGTTTTGCAAGACATTCTTCCCATCGCTAATGAAAAGGCATCCATTCTGCGGTCTCGCCTGCGAGTGATGGCGGGGATGGACATTACCGATCGCCGACTTCCTCAGGATGGATCAATCGCAGCAGGGCGGTTTCCGGGCATTCCTCGGGACATTCGAGTTGGCAGTACGACAACTGTAAACGGCGAGCGTCTTGTCCTGCGTCTGATGCCAGACACCACAGACCTAAACACGATTGATTCTTTGGGCTTCTATGATGACCAGCATCACCGAGTGAAAGACTTAATCAGTGCCCCGTATGGCTTACTGTTGGTGGTGGGGCCGGTTGGGTCTGGCAAAAGTACAACGCTGTATAGCCTGCTGAATGAACTCAACAGTCCCCAAAAAAGCGTGGTCACGATCGAAGATCCCGTCGAACGCCGTTTGCCTGGCGCAAATCAAATTCAAGTTGATACGAAAAGAGGCCTCACCTTTGCTTCGGCTTTGCGAGGAACACTGCGGCAGGACCCAGACATCCTTTGTGTGGGAGAAATCCGAGACGCCGAAACCGCTCAAATTGCCTGTCGAGCAGCCACAACAGGTGTGCTTGTTCTGTGTACGATTCACGCCAACAATACGGCCAGCGCGGTTGATGTTTTGCGAGGCTTTGGAATTTCATCAATGGTGATCGCCGAATGCCTTCGAGGCGTCATATCGCAACGATTGGTCAGAAAAATCTGCCCCGATTCACGAGAAAATATTTCGCCAGATCATGAAGCACGTCAGTTACTGCATCTGGACGAACATGACCAGAACGCTCGAATCACTCAGGGGGTGCCAACCGCAGCGAACTTCAACACGGGCTACTTGGGAAGAACAGCAGTTTTCGAAGTCATGAGCATCGACCGTGACCTACGAACAATGATCAACGATGGACAACCAGCCTATCGTGTTCGCGAAGTGGGACAAGAAAAGGGCATGGTAACATTAGAAGATGCCACGCGACGCAAAGTATTCGATTCAGTGACGTCCGTCGATGAGCTACGACGAGTCATGAGCGACACTCAGTTGGCTCAC
>CAYTUE010000047.1:23411-26480 GCA_964441085.1 uncultured Planctomycetaceae bacterium | reverse complement strand
AGCAGTGCCCACAATGAACAGGAGCTGGTACACGGCACTGTGTTTTAGCAGAAAGACAGTGTTTCAGCAAAAAGACAGTGTTTTAGCAGAAAGGCGCATGTGACTTCCTGATGCTGATGACTTGTGCCATGCCTCCCTGGTCATGCCTCCCTGGTCATGCCTTCTTGATCATGTCGCTTTGATCATGCTGCTCCGCACATCGACATCTCCCTTGGAATCGCTTTCACCGCGATGAGTTCGAAGTCAAAGGCTCATCTTTTCTGACTTTGCAAAACCAAGAACGGAATCAGCGACTTGGCTCCAACAGTTTTTGCGAATTGCGCCCCAACTGTTCCAGAATTCCGACGGTGTCGTTGAATGGAATGTTGAGCGGTTCGACGTGATCTGGTGCGACAATGCCAACGGTGCCGATCCAAGTATCTGGAGCTCCAGGAAAGAACACGACAACAGAGCCATCTGACAGGCGATCTGATTCAAAGGCAATACGGCGACATTCGGCAGTGGCCACCAATACAGGCTTTAGGGTAGGCACATCAAACGTGCCACCGATATTTCCTGCCAGTAAGTCTTTATAGATCGCATACTTCGGAAAAAATGTGGTGAGATACTTTTCGATGAGGCCAGAAACTTTTTTTCCGATGGCTCGATGAGCCATCAAGCCGGCGGCAAAGCAGGCAAACAAAATCGCAATCATGACAACTGCGAATAGCAACGCAATTCCTGCCGCTGTCTTGACCGGAATCCAGTCTTGGATGGGATCATAAATCACAACAACAAAGCTATACACGTACCCGAGAAGTCCAAGCACCACAGCAAGAGGCAGCAAAAAGAGTACTCCACCAAGAGCCGTCGCTTTCACAAATCCCACGGAACGTTCGATTTTTTCTTTCATGTCACTTCTTCGATAACTTTCGGACGGCCAGAAGCTTTTATTGTCGCACGAAGTCAGGCTGACTGACAAGCCCCAACCCGACCGTCATGAATCGACGTTTTCGTAAAACGAAGTGAGCCCCTCGCAGAGTAGAATCAGGCAATAAGCGATTCAGCCAGCCACATATCGCTGCACAAGACGGGACGTTTGAGGAAGCATTTCGAAGAACTCCACACAGTTTTAGTCGTCACACTGTTTCAGTCGTCACACTGTTTTAATCGCCGCACTGTTTCAGTAGTCACACTGTTTTAGTCGTCACACTGTTTTAATCGCCGCACCGTTTTAGTCATTACACAGTTGAATGGTACTCACTCATGTGAATTTCCAAGCAAGGCAAGCAGCCCTACTCTCGTAGCAGCAACAGCCAAAGCATGCGAACTCAACACTGTTTCAAACCACACTCCCTGGTTTTTGAATTCAGAAACAGCTGTCTCAGTTCCAACAGTCCCACAAAAACAAGGTTCTTAGCTGGCCAAAAGCGACCGAAAATGCGGTAACCTGTCATCGGTTTCGATCTCACACAGTCGCAGTTTGTGCGGTGTGATCACGCTGTACAGCAGCGAACGACGTTCAGATCGAACAGGTTTGAAAATTCTGGCCCATTCCACAGAAGATTGATTCGGTATGACTGACATCCACAAGCTGACTCGCAAACTCCAGCGAAAAAACGATTCTAAGATCATCATGTACGTGGGTGATGGCCTCGGTGGGTTGCCAATGCAACCCGGCGGCAAGACCGAATTAGAAACCGCCAACACTCCCAACTTGGATGCCTTGGCTGCTCAAGGATCACTTGGAATGAGCATTCCTGTGTTGCCCGGAATTGCTCCCGGAAGCGGACCAGGACATCTGGGCCTGTTTGGTTACGACCCACTGGAATACGATATTGGTCGAGGAGTTTTGGAAGCTCTGGGAATCGACTTTGAACTTGGTCCAGATGACGTTGCCATTCGCGGCAACTTTTGCACCATCGATGACGATGGAAACATTTCTGATCGTCGAGCCGGACGGATTGGAAACGAAATTGGAGCACCGCTTTGCGAAAAGCTGGCCAAGATCGAAATTCCAGGCGTTGAAGTCTTCGTGCATCACGTGAAGGAATACCGCTTGGTGATTGTTTTCCGAGCCAAAGGGCTGGGAGGCAACATTGCTGACACCGATCCTCAACGAACGGGCGTTCCTCCTCTGGCTGCCGTGGGAGCCGACGACGCGTCACAGAAGACCGCTGAAATTTGCACCGAATTTTTGCGTCAGGCAAAAGAAATCCTGAAAGACGATGCTCCCGCAAATCTACTCACAATGAGAGGCATCGCAAAAATGCCTCCGATTCCAACCTTCGAAGAAGTGTATGGAACTCGGGCCGCCGCGATTGCTGTTTACCCAATGTATCGAGGACTTGCTCGTCTTGTTGGCATGGACGTCCTCGACGCGGGTGCCACTTTGGAAGATCAAATGACGTGCCTTGAAAAGCACTGGGATGATTACGACTTCTTTTTCGTTCACTTTAAGTACACGGACAGTACAGGAGAAGACGGCAATTTCGACGCCAAGGTGCAACGAACAGAAGAACTGGACACAGCGATTCCTCGTATGACCGCATTGAAGCCAGACGTCATTGTTGTGACAGGAGACCACAGTACTCCCGCGAAAATGAAGGGGCACAGTGGACATCCCGTGCCAACTCTGCTGGCTTCCGACCTGTGCCGATTCGACGGTTCGACTGAGTTTGGTGAATCTGCTTGTCGAGTCGGTGAGCTGGGGCTGTTTGAAGCCAAGTACCTGATGCTGCAAGTGTTGGCTCACGCCGGTCGCTTGGAAAAATACGGAGCCTAATCACCGGCCAGTCACTTCAGTCGTCCGCTTGAGACGGCGAGTCTACCGCCGCCAGTGGATCGGATACGATCTCTGGCGGCGAATTTTTTAGGCACTGAACGCAACATACCGAATCTGTGCCAAACCGACCTTGCTGCTGGCGGACACAAGCCGAGCGTGTATTCCACTGAATTGGTACCACACCATCAGCGAGAGCACTGATCAGGCGGTGCGGTCACCGATCATTCGCCAGCTGGTTTTTAACCAGCTGGGTTTTTAGCTCACCTTTGCCGTGTAGGCGGCAGCATCGAGTAGACCATCGACTT
>CAYTUE010000047.1:16427-23311 GCA_964441085.1 uncultured Planctomycetaceae bacterium | reverse complement strand
GGTTTTTAGCTCACCTTTGCCGTGTAGGCGGCAGCATCGAGTAGACCATCGACTTCTGCCGCGTTCGTCAACTTGACCTTGAACAACCAGCCTTGATCGAACGGTGATTCGTTAACGAGCGACGGTTGGTCATTCAGTTCTTCGTTCACTTCCACGACTTCACCACTGACAGGTGAATAGATATCGCTGGCAGATTTCACGGATTCCACCACGGCAATTTCTTCGCCTTGTGCAAATTCTCGTCCCACCTCGGGCAGTTCAATAAACACAAGTTCGGTAAGTTCCGCTTGAGCATAATCGCTAATGCCGATGGTGACCAATTCTCCGTTGTCGGCTCGCACCCATTCGTGAGTTTCAGCGTATTTCAGGTTGTCAGGAAATTCCATTTTAAGATGCTCCAAGAACGAAAGTGTAATGATGTCAGAACGGTGGTTTTGGCAGCAAAACAATCTGCATTGCCAATCACCACGTCTTAGACAAATGGTTTTTTAATGATGTCAGCAGGATACCGCTTCCCGCGGATTTCAACATCCAAAACGGTGCCGACTTTATGGTGACCGAATGTGACATAAGCCATGGAAATTCCACAGCTTAATGCGGGCGACATTCCTCCGCTGCACAAAGTGCCCACTTTTTCATCGCCCGCATAAACGTCGTAGCCGGGGCGGGGTGGAGGGCATTTTCCTGTCTGCTTTAAGGCCACTAAACGAGTTGGCATGCCATTCGCTTTTTGGTCGTCTAGCACGGCTTTGCCAATAAAGTTGTCCTTGTTTAAGTCAACTGCAAAGCCAAGGCCAGCCTGTAATGGAGTGTGTTCGGAATCCAAGTCGCTGCCATTTAATGGGTAGCACTTTTCAAGCCGCAGTGAATCTCGAGAACCCAAGCCGCATGGAACAGCACCAGCTTCTAAGCTTCGATTCCACCAAGTTGGTCCTTCACCAACAGGACAAAACAGTTCAATGCCGTCTTCCCCCGTGTAACCTGTGCGACACACAATGACATCGCCGATGTCGGTTGGGAGCGTGGCCACGCAAAATCGTGCGGGCAAAGATTCGCTGTCTGGAAACAGTCGCCGACAAACTTCCACGGTCTCTGGACCTTGAATGGCCATCGCGGCGAAGTCGTCACTTTCATTTGTCAACGTGATTCCGTCGACAAGACGCTGCGACATCCACGCATAGTCTTCGTCAATGCGAGCTGCATTCACAACCAGAAAATAATGATCAGCCGTCATCCGATAAACGATCAAATCATCGATGACTCCCCCAGCTTCGTTTAACAGCAAGGTGTACTGCCCACCACCATCTTGCAGTTGAGCGACGGAATTTGTGAGCAACGAATCGAGCCACTGTTCAGCTTGCCCGCTGGTTGAACTCGTCACTCGAAACTGGCCCATGTGGGAGATATCGAAGATCCCCAGCGCTGATCGAACGGCTTGATTTTCGGGGATAATCCCAGAATACTGAACGGGCATCTGCCAGCCAGCAAAAGGCACCATTCGAGCCTTCAATTTCAAGTGTTCGTCGTGCAGTGGAGATCGTCGTTCTTGGCCGTCCATCAAGCTGTACTTTGTAATCAGGAATCTTTGGCAGTTCAGAAATCTTTGGCAGTGTGACAATGCCGAGGGCGACAACTTTGCTTGCTGAAACTTTGTTTGCTGAAAACCAGGCAAGAAAGCTGCAGAACCGCGTGTTTCATTCAGTCGCAGACTCTACCTTCCCAGTGGGTGACAGAGAATCTCGCTGAATTTGTTTTCCCAACATTCACTTGGATTTTGCTTCGCTGACCTATCAGTACCCCTACCGTTAGAAGATCTGCGACAAAATGTTTGAACGCGATCGATGCTCTGAAAAAATCAAATGACACTGCCAAATCCAAAGGAAAGCGTCGCACCAGCGCAAAAAAGGCGAGTGATCAAGCTCGGAGGCAGCTTATTTGACCTTCCCAATCTGGTAGACCGGCTGCTGTGCTTGGTCCAGCATTGGCCCGACATGGCTAATTTTGTGGTCGTGGGAGGCGGGCCTGCCGCTGACATGGTGCGCAATTGGGATGACGCTTGGGGGCTTGGAGAAATCCGGCGTCATCATCTCTCGATTTTTGCGATGAACTGGAACGCCAAGCAGATTTTCAAACACCATTCCGCCTTTCACACCGTACGGAATACCAGATCAATCCCCGAAAATCTGAAGCTCGCTGTGGTTTTTGCAGAACCCTTTTTGAACAGCCAGGCCGCTTCAAGCAATCGAAATGCGGTGCCTGCCAGCCGCCATATTACGAGTGATAGCATCGCCGCCTATGTGGCAGATATTTTGTACGCCGAACAACTGGTGATGTGTAAGTCGCTTGATTGTTTTTCGAACGTCGATCGAACATCGGTCGGTCACCAACGTGATTTCGATCATCATTTGATCGACGTTTCCAGTACTCAACAATTGCAATCAATTGCGGAACGCGGATTAGTTGATCGAGAATTTCCAAAATACGCGGCAAAAGTACCTGTTGTCAGCTGGTGTAATTTTCGACAGTGGGCGCTTCGATAGTGGGCAGCAGCTGGGGCTAAGACCCCTGTGTCGAGGTAGGCCCACGTTTGGCCCATGTCGATGGCATGCCACGTTTAGCAAGGCCTACGTTCGCTGACTGAGTGCGATGGTGATAGACTGATTCCCTTGTGGAATTCCGTTCAAATTTCTTTCCTCATCCGATTCACTGTGTGATCATCATGTCTACTGAACTTACCTGGCTGGGTCATTCGACTTTTCTTGTCAAAACGGCCTCTCATTCCATTTTAGTCGATCCATTTTTAACAGGAAATCCGTCAGCAACTGTGTCTGCTGACGACATATCGGCAGATGCCATTCTGATTACTCACGGGCACGCTGATCATGTGGGCGATGCAATTGCGATCGCCAAACGCACGGGAGCAACTGTGATTTCAAACTTTGAAATCTGTGAATGGCTGACGGCTCAGGGAGTTCCCAACGTACACGCAATGCATATTGGAGGATCCTATCAGTTCGATTTTGCCAACGTGAAGCTCACGATCGCTCACCATGGTTCCATGCTGCCTGATGGAAGTTGTGGCGGCAGTCCCACCGGAATCGTGTTAAGCACAGCAGATGCCACGATCTACTTTGCAGGAGACACGGGTCTCTTTTTAGACATGCAACTGATTGCCGACAACAATCTTGATGTTGCCGTTTTGCCAATCGGAGACAACTACACGATGGGCCCGAGCGATTCCATCAAAGCGGCTCAATTCCTGAAAGCCAAGCACGTGGTTCCCTGTCATTTTGATACATGGCCACCGATTGCTCAAAACGCCCAAGACTGGGCAAAAAAACTGGAAGCCGAAACCCAGTCAAAAGCCATGCTGCTGCAGGTCAACACACCGGCCATGATTTCATGATGACTTGGGTTCTGCAAACAAACTGGTGGAGCGGTTTACAACAGGCATTGCCTGCGACGTGGCGGCAACGTTTTTGTGGGCTCGGTTTGCGCGTGTCACGTTTCAAAGTGCGATGCTTGAAGTTACGGCCTGCGCTGCCAAAGCCAAGTGGACGATTGATAATACTGTTCTGCCTCACGGTGTTGTCTTCTGTGGGATGCGGCCCCCCTGCCTCTAATGGTTCACAGCGTCTCACGGTCGCCTGTGCGGCCAGTTTGCAAAAACCAATCACTGAATTGGCGATGCGCTTTCAGAAGCAACATGCTGTTCAAATTGACTTACAGTTTGCAGGAACATCAACTCTGATCAACCAAGCTCAGTTGACTCAAAAATTCAACGTATTGATTTCAGCAGACCAATTTTCAACAGACCAGTTGATCGCATCAGGGCACGCTTCTGAATGTCTTCCCATTGTTGTTCAAACGCCCGTGATTGCGACAGCAAAAATGAACAGGGATCACGTGACAGCCAATCACGCAGCAACCAAGGTGACCAGCAAGGCAGATTTATTTCGCAGTGACCTACGTGTTGGGCTGGGACATATTGAAGCATCCAGTATTGGCAAGGCGACTCAAAAGGGCTTGGGAGATACAGCCGATCAGCTTTTCAAACAGGCTGCGGTGACGAGGACCACAGTGACAGCCTTGGCCACTGATCTGCAAGTGGGCAGTTTGGATGCTGCAATCATCTGGGATTCTACAGCAGCTCAGTTTCAGTTGAACTGCGTGACAGATAAAGAGCTTTCGACAGCTGCTGAAATCGCGTCTGCTTGTGTCATGAATCAGACAGACCAACATCAGATGGCTCAAAACTTTGTGCGTTTCCTTGCGAATTCAAAGGAAGCAGACCAAGTGTTTTCTGATCTTATGTTTCAGCGACCAAAGCGGTCCTCGGCGGCACATGATCATCAAGCAGTTTCTCGCCTTCAGACTGTTCAACAACATCAGCAGCGGAAGGCAAATACGGAATGACGTTTCGTGATCCTGAACGCTCGTTTTGGTTTTGCCTGCAGCTGTTGGCCACCTGTCTTGCCGGGTTGTTAGTGTGGATTCTGCTATCAATGATACTGCGAGTCTCAATAGACGACACGCTGAACGTACTGAAGTCAGAATCGATATTGGCTTCCATCAAACTCAGTGTTCTTACCAGTAGCCTATCGACTGCGATTGCCACGTTTTTGTCCGTTCCCATTGGTTACCTTTTGGCTCGCCGATCGTTTGGGGGGAAGTCAGCGGTAGAAGCTGTCTGCAGCATTCCCATTTCGGCCCCTCCTTTGGTCTTTGGGCTCGGCCTATTGATCTTTTTTCAGTCGGCAGCGGGGCGGTTTATCGAAACCAACCTGTGGGCATTTACGTTTCAAATTTCTGGAATTGTCCTGTGTCAGTCTTTGATCAGCACCGCCTACTTTATTCAGATGATGCAAGCCGTGTTTCAAGCTCAGCCGATTCGCTTAGAACAAATTTCACTGACATTTGGTTATCGACGATGGGAAGCATTTGCAAAAGTTGCCATCCCGCAAGCTCGCCAAGGAATTCTGATCGCAGTTTTTACAACGTGGGCTCATTGCATGGGAGTCTTCGGTCCGATTCTTGTGTTCGCTGGGATGGTTCGCGGGCGCACCGAAGTTTTATCAACCACAATCTGGCTGGAACTTCAAAGCGGGAATTTGGAAGCCGCAATTGTTGCGAGCTTGCTGCTGATTTCTGTGTCCGTTGTCGTCACCGCAACCGCAAGACGGATTCAATCATCACGAAGGGATTCTGATGATTCAGATCGAACAGCTTGAAATTCGAAGAAGCCAGTTTTGTCTGCAAGACATCAGTCTGCAGATTCCACAGGCGGCGTATGCGGTTTTCACTGGACCATCTGGCAGTGGCAAAACCACGATCTTGGAAACTGTCGCCGGACTTCTCACTTTACGTTCCGGCAAAATCAAACTCAACGGTATTGATGTCACGGAATCCGCCCCAGCCAACCGTCGCATTGGATATGTGCCTCAAGACTTAGCTCTCTTTCCGTGGATGACCGTTCAGCAAAACCTATCTTTGGGTTTAAAAAAACAAAAAGGGAAAGTAAGAACCGCACGTAACATGGTTGCAGAAGTCGCCGAGCAGTTGCATCTGAGTGATGTTCTGAACAACAGGGCAGGGGAATTAAGTCGAGGCCAAGCACAACGAGTTGCGATCGGGCGAGCACTCGTTGCACAGCCTGAGATTCTGATTATGGATGAACCTTTGAGTTCCATTGATGGCAACACAAAGAAACAAGTCATAGGCGTTCTTGCCAACTTCCACGCCGTGCAACGCCCGACCGTACTGCATGTGACCCATCATGCTGATGAAATCGAACACCTGTATGATGTCCGGTTCGAATTGCGAAACGGAAAAATTGTTGCCGACTAGAATCGCGTATCAGAAAACAGTTTGCGGTGTTGGATCGTGATGGCAATGTCAGTCGGTTCACGCCGCGTTCAGGTGAACTGGCCTTGGACCAAGTCGTTTCTAGGCAACAAGTGCTTTTACTTTTCGTTGGCCGATTGCAGGCGACTTAACGTTTCATCCACGGTTTCGGATTCAATTTCGTCGAACGACGCCACGGCAGGGAGTCGAGTCAACTGGTGAGCTCTGGTGTGAACATGAGCCGCATCGCTGGCAGCAAAGCTCCACCCAATCAATCCGACGGCCAAAAGAATGATGAATGCCAACCACCAAAGATAAGGGGTCAACTTTTCCGATCGCCCCGCAGTCACTTGTTGGACGACAGTTTTATTAAGAGCGGCCGTCACAAACATGGGAGCCACAGACAGCCCACTGGCGTTGCCACTCCCATAGGCTTCTTTCTTGAAGAAATAACCCGTAAAGTGGATCTGAGGAGCTTCTTTGAAATCAAAGTCAATACTTTGATCTCGATCATCAATTGGCAAATACTTCGCCAGTTCGAGATCCACTTGAGAAGCGATCACGTGCAGCATCTGGTTTCCAGAATCATCCGTGTTCAGCCACGCATCGTAAACATTTCCAATACGAAACGCGTCTACTCGTCCCTTTGCTAATGTGAGACGTCTTAGTTTTCCTTTGATCCGAAACGCTCGACCACGAGCCGTATTGGGAGCATCGATAAACAAAGCATATGGCCCCAGTTGAGCCTGATCTTGTCGACCCGCATCGATTTTTGAAGCCAACCCCATGCTCGCGTTGTATGCCGTTGCTTCAGTGGAATGAATTCCAATCACATTGTCTTTGACATCTGTAATGATGTCGTGAGGCACTTGAGGCATTCCATAGGAATCGTACTTTAACCCCGAAGACTTTTCGACGACTTTTAAGACTCGATAGTCGATCACTTCAGAACTCGTGGAATCGTCAGCAGCAAGACCACCTGACTTTGGTTCGCTCCAAAATTCGTCTGCCAGCAAACCGTTGGAAGAAACTGCAGATGG
>CAYTUE010000047.1:7997-16327 GCA_964441085.1 uncultured Planctomycetaceae bacterium | reverse complement strand
TTGAACAGAAGCTTCGCGAGAACCTCTATCACTCGCAGCGACAGAATTGGCATCGATGGTGGGATTTTGAGGAAACAAGCTGGCCCATAATTGGGGGTGCCGAATGACGGACACACTCACCATGATCAGGCCGAATGCCAGAGTCAGAAGAACGAGACGCTTTTGATCTCGAGCTTTAAGTAGCCCGCGAGGTCTTTGTGTTGTCTGAAATCGCACCGCGATCCCCCATGAATTCTTCAAACCACCTGACGTCAGTTTCAAAGCCATCAAAGTGGTGGTTGTGGGAACCTGTACCGCCTCACTGGTTTCTTGCAACCTTGCTCCTGAAGACTGCCACTGACATTAGCCATATCCCCTATTGTAGTTGGTCTACCAACAGATCAGCAAGACAGAAGGCTGCACGATTTCGAGGAACGAAGACTGTTTTTCAGGTGTTTTTGGCTTCATCAGATACCACGAGTGGTACTTCGTTTCCCGTAATTGGCTGCTTTGGGAATCCACTGCAAAAGGACTGTTCTCACCGCCAGCAGTGTGCGACAACGCTGCGTCCTGTTTGCCCATCCACTTTTTTGCACACCATCGCTATGACTTTCGTCTCCAACATTCAGGCAGTCGTTTTTGATGCCGTGGGGACTTTGATTTACCCCAGTCCAGGAGTATCTGTGGCTTACCGCAGCTACATCCTGCAACACTGCGGTTTTGAAGCAGACCCGGATTCCGTGGCTCATGCTGTTTCTGCAGCAATGACGTCTCGATCTACCGAAGATCACCTTACAACCAGCGAACACCAAGAATACGAATTCTGGCTTCAGGTTCTTCGCACAGTGTGTGAGTTCAGCGAACAGCCGGTTTCAGAACAGCAAATTGCAGAGTGCTTTGACAACCTGTATCAGCATTTTTCTAAGCCTGACAGTTGGAGACTCTTTCCAGAAGTCACAGAAACGATGGAATTCATTCGAAGCCTGAACCTACCCATCGCTTTGGCATCGAACTTCGACAAAAGACTGCACCCAGTCTGCGATGGGTTGCCCCCGTTGCAAGACTGTCCGGTTCGAGTCGTATCGTCTGAAATCGGGTTTCGCAAACCTTCTGCAGATTTCTACCAAGCAGTTTGTCAGCATCTTCAGTTGCCAGCAGAACAAATTTTGATGGTCGGCGACGATCTCACAAACGATATTATTGGGGCCACAAGCTGCGGTTTACGAGCGGCATGGATTAACCGCCGCCGAGAAGACACAATGGGCCTGCCTGCCAACGCGGTTCAGATTCATCATTTGACAGACCTGATGGCTTTATTCGAAGCCACCGATGCGGTCTAATTGCTTGGTGTTTGTTTCAGCCACTACTCGATGATTCTTTTCTTACAAGTCGCCGTTGACGATGCGCGAAGAAAATGAAATCCAGACCATTTCGCGTCAACGAAATCTCGTTGTCATTCAACGCAATCCGACTTCAGGTTCTGGCCGTGGTCGACGCCAAGTCTATCGTCTGCTGTGCGAACTGCGTCGCGTGGGCTTTGAAGTGCGGCTCTATCATGATCGAAATCGATTCAGTCACTTTGTGCATCGCCCCGAAGTCGCCGATCGCCTTCGCTGCTTGGTTGCTGCTGGTGGTGATGGAACGATTTCCAGCGTCGTTCAAAGGCACCCTGAACATCCCATCGCGGTGCTACCGCTTGGAACAGAAAATCTTGTTTCCAAACACCTTGGCTTAAATTCCAACGCTGTTGAATTGGCAACTGTGATTCAAGAGGGTCGTTTTTTATCGTTCGATACGGGCCTTGCGAATTCTTTTCGTTTTCTGCTGATGGCCAGCGTGGGCTTGGATGCAGAAATTGTGCGGTTACTGGCGTTAAGACGTTCAGGAAACATTAGCCACCTCAGCTATTTCTGGCCCATTTTCACTGCCTTCCGAAAGTATCGATTTCCAGAACTACAGGTTTTGAATGCACAAGGCGACCTCATCGCCACTGGCAGCCATGTTTTGGTTTCGAACATGCCCGAATACGGAATGAAAATCCCCTTTTGCCCAGATGCGAATCCTCATGATGGCCTGTTGGATGTCAGAATTTTTCAGCCATCTGGAATGTTCCGAACAGCAGCACACCTCATTCGAACTCGCTTGGGCTTTAAGGATTCGGCTCGGCAACTGGTTCGATTTCAAGCTCCCATGGTGACGCTCAAATCAAACGATTTTGCCGCACCAGTGCAGGCTGATGGAGACCCCTGCGGGACGGGAACAGTGATATTTCGCGTCGCAGATGAAAAAATGAGGCTCCTTGTGCCTAAGGACTTTCGCGTTCGGCATCCTGAGTAATGCCGAAATGAAAATCGCAAAACCAGATCAATCTGGCTGTTGATCAGCGATTGGTTTTCCTCAGCCAGCACTTCAACCTTGTTTTTCTCAGAACAGCAGCGGTTGACTGGACCATGGCAAGAAGATTCGGTCTATTGTCTCAATTCAGACATCAAGTTCTCCCTTTGCTTGGTTCACTGGTGATTGGACATTCTTTATTTCGATGCACGCAACCGATTTCCTGAAGACACCTCCCGACCTTTCGGCAGTGCCCATGCTGGCACTGTTCGGTTCAGAACGCTATCTGAAGGTTCAGGTATTAAACACGATTCCAGGCTTCAGTGAATCCGAAGACGAAGATGTCTCGTTGACTCGAGTCGCCGGTAAAGACACAGACCTTCGAGCCATTTCGGATGAACTGTCCACCATTTCAATGTTCGGTGGACGGCGAATTGTCCTGATCGATTCCGCCGACGATTTTGTGTCTCAAAATCGAAACGGATTAGAAGTTTACGCGGCCAAAGCAGCTGCATCATCGCTGTTAATTTTAGACGTCAGCAAGTGGGCAAAAAATACTCGACTGTACAAATTGTTCGAACAGCATGGGCTAAACGTCGAATGTGGTGAACTGAAGGGCGCCGCCTTGGAAAAGTGGCTGGTTGGTCGCTGCAAGCAAGATTTTGGCAAAGAACTGTCTCGGCAATCCGCTGCCTTGATCGTTCAGCTTGCTGGAGACAGCTTGGGCTTACTGAATCAGGAAATCGACAAGCTGGCCGCATTGGTCGGTGACAGTGACAAGATCACAGAAGACGACGTCGTTAAGGTTGTCGGTGGTTGGCGGATTGAAACCACATGGAAGATGTTAGATGCCGTACGAGACGGCGATGTGGGGCGAGCACTCGATTATTTGGATCGCCTGCTGACTTCTGGAGACCCACCTCAAAAGATTCTCGGTGGAGTCACCTACACATTCCGCAATTTTGCCATCGCCACAGAAAAAGCTCGGCAAACTCGAGAACTGAATGCGGCATTGCGTTCATCAGGCATTCATCCTTCAGCAATCGGCCCCGCAGAAACCTATCTCAAGCGAATTGGCTTCAAGAATGCCTCATCAATCTTCCAGTGGCTCATTGAAGCTGATTCCGGAATGAAGGGTGGTAGCCGAATCGATCCTCGACTTCAACTGGAACACCTTCTCATCAAATTATCTGGAGTCAAATAGGACCACCCACTATATCCCATCCGCGTACTTTAAGCCGCCATTTGCATTTGCATTTACAAAACTTACTGAGCAGCCTCGTTGTTCACTCGGCCTTCAGTTCAAGCTGCAACACACTTCTAGTTGCCAATCTGAAGTCCGCCAATGCCGTCTGCTTTTAGCTGATTGCTTCGGCGATAGTATTCAAACCGCTTGCCTTTTAAACGGTTTCCCGGACGCCCCTTAACAGACCGATGAACGACGATGACATCGTGGTCGCCTTCTGTGCGAATAATAAATTGCTGTTTTAAGTGGTCGTAGGTAATCACGTCCGCACTGGCTGACAGCGTTTGAGATTCAAGACGAGCATTGTCTCTGGCAATCAGCGAAAACCTTTCGTCATCTGTTACGGAAAGAGTCACTTCTTCGGCTCGTAACAATCCCGCCTTTTCCGGCAGGTCTTCAACAGGAATTAAATCTAAGCTGATTTTTTCGTCAACTCGCCGAGCCGGAGCAATCAACGCAACGACATTTTGATTCAACGTTGCCATCTTTTGATGAAGATTGCCATCGATGTCTCCGATGAATTCTGCCTTCACATAAACGAAGGCGGTTTGAGACGTCGCAGCCGGACTATTGGGACGCACGGACACTGGAGCAGATCCCTGTAACGTGCCGTCTCGATCCGGACTTGCCGATTCCAAATACCCCGGACCAATCGCATGAAAGTCGCCGGATTCGAAGTCCAGATTCAAATCGACGACTTCGATATGATGACGAGCCGCATGTTGTTCTTCTTCAAACTGATCAATATTCACCGTGACCTTATTCATGCATTCGATTCGGTGAATGGGCCCCGCTTCGCTATCTGTCTGTTTGTCGAATGCTCGAAAACTGCCGTCCGCATCGGTCTTCCCTAACGCGACGTCTCGATGGAAATAAACCTTCAGGCCAGAGCACAGGATTTCGACATCCTGAGTTTCTTCGTCGCTCATGGCAATTCGGATGTTACCGACAAACGTAGCACTACGTTTTTCAAACTTCATATGATCGCTCCAGTAGATATCCAGTGGAGCGGGATTCTTTAACGGTGAACCATCGAAGCCCTTGTCTGTGTAGAAGCGAATTCGTCCACTGCCTACAACTTCGGCATGAGAATCAACTTCTGTCAGATCAATGCGAGGCCCTTCCAAGTTCCGATTTGTGCTGTTGACTCGAGCCGGGTCTCCGAACAACTGAAGTTCTAAAGATTGATCTGTCGCAGTGGCAGCGTGCAACATGGTTCCTTCTGCCGTAAAGGATTTATCGGGATCAGCAGCCGTGCGTTCTACTTGAACGCCTCCTTTCAACCACACAGATTCAAACATCAATTTCTGATCTGTCTGACCATCCACTTGACCATCTGCCTGACGGTTTACAATCGCTTCCAGACGCTCCGTCGCAAAGCGAATTCCGGCCACATCATCCTGCGGATCCTTCTTTGGCTTCAACTGTCCGCTCTCATGTGTCGTCGACTGCTGTCCAGCCGGGTTAATTTGAGGCGAATCATTGATCTTCACAACCAGCCGATCACGAACCGTTCCAGAGCCTTGAGGTGTCTTAATGATCACATTTCCTGCTGCCGTCAGAAGACGAGGAACAAGAGTTGTGAAATCCAGATCCTGCTTGGGTTGTGGCTTGGATTGAGGAACAGAGCCGGGATAACTGACTCGTAAAATTTGATTTCCCGCCTCCGTTAATCCATTCTCTTCACTTGCTGATTGTTCCAGTCGAACCTGAATCTGATCCCCTTGAAGTTGTAACTGGCGACTCGATTCTTGAACGGACGCCTTCCCCATCACCTGCACCAGCCAACTTTCAGGATCTAACTTCCGAAAAGTTAATGCGTCCTTCCACTGCACCAAAAAACGACTCGATGTCTTTGTCTCAGCTGTTGAGTTCGAATCCTGCTGGTCAGTAGGTAATTCACCAAACATTCGCCCGCCGCCAAGACATTCGATTCGTTGAAAGTCGTCACGTTCTGTTGTCAGGACACGAACATGAGGCACCTGAAGTGTCACTCCATCTCGAATCACTCGAACCAACCGGCTTTGTCCAGTGGCATCTAAGTCGGAATGCTTCAGGTCGAATCTTCCTTCATCCATCGAATAGTGGAGTTCGGTTCCCTGCATAATGAGCTTATTGGCACGGGACGCAACGGTGACTGAACGTCCCCAAGCCGTCAGGCGTTCCAAAGCAATTTTGTTTTTAATGGGCTCACCAGTGAGTCGATCCACTTTGTTCCGAAAGTGAAGCTGAAGTTCTGGGCAAACCAATTCGTCAATCGAACCGTCGTCATGAGTACGTCGAACCCAAACTTCTTCCTTCGGATTCAACCGCAAGCCTCGACCATCCGGAGACAACCCCGAAAACGTACAGGTTTTCATGTCGACATCAAATGTGAATCCTCCAGCCGCAATAATCTGCAGCCGCACGTCTTCTCGTCCGGGTTTCTTGGCTGGAACAAAAAAGTTGCCCGATACCTGACCATGCAACTGAACTTGAGTCACATGATCAACATCCATCAGACCGCCATCACTATCAACAGCTGTGGCAAGAAAAATGTCTGCTCCGCCCGACGCGGTTCCTTCATGAGTTTCAAATCGAAACTTCACCGGGTCACTGGTAAACAGCTTCATGCTGTCTTGATCAATTTGAAACTTCTGGCCTGAGATCCTGAGATTGTCGGGGCCCTGAATTTGAACATTCCCCTGAATCATGCCTCGAGTAATTTTTCCAAATTCCGTGGCACTCACTGACATCGTTTCTGTCGTGGATAGCTGAGCAGAATCAGCCACGATTGTCAGTGGAGACTTATCGTCTTTAGATTGCCACAACATGGCAATTGGCTGAAACAGCAAAGACCGATCATCATCAATCAACGAAAAGTCGCGACAGTACAAATACCGACCATCGTCATAAAACTGTTTGCGAGCTTCACCAACCCACGGATGATCGGGAAACCAAGTTCTCGCCAATTGAACGGCTTCACTGCCGACACTGTCTGGTCGTGCTAAGTGAGTCTGGCGAGTTTCACGACGTTCCACATCAAGAAACGTGTCTGATGCCAACCGAAATCCCACGTAAATCGATCCCAGCAACGCAGCCACAGCGAAGCTATACAGAAATCGACGTCGGCGACTGTAGATCGACATAAAAAAGTGCCTTGTGGACGACTATCAATGCAAAGGTTGAAGTAGGCGTTTGTTGCTGAGCTTGCCAAAATTTCTATCAGTGCCACTGTCAGATTCAATCTGGCAGCAACGAACTTCTCTGGTGCTCAATCACGACAGGAAAAAAATAAAACTGAACCCAAAAACGGCAGCATCACATTGTTTTAAAATCACTAAGCAGCTCTCACATCCCCTAGTGTGACGGCTGGTTGCGTTGCAGCAGAATCGGATTTGACCGACCGGGCAACGGGAACCACATCAATGACGTCGGTAATATCAACCAGGCCAACCGGAGCACCCAAGTCATTGATCACAGGCAGCTCACTAATTTTCGACTGTTTCATCACAGAAACAGCTTCTGGCAGCATGGCCTGTTCATGAATCGTTGTCGGATTCACTGACATGACTTGGCGAATGGGATGATCCATAAAATGATCTTGGCGTTTTTCAAACAGGCGAGCCAAATCACTGTCTGTAAAAATGCCGCTTAAGCGACCTGCTTCGTCAGTCAACAAGACGGCTCCCGTTCGTCGACCAGATGGGCTTCGATTCACCATCACCGAACGCACTGTTTCATGTTCGCAGGCTGTTCTGAGTTCGGCTTCTGTTCTCATGACTTCCACAACAGGTTGGAACTGCCGTCCCAAGTTGCCAGCCGGATGGCTTTCAGCAAAGTCAGATTTGCCAAACCCTTTGGCCTGACTGACAACCAAAGCTAACGCATCGCCCAGCGCCAGCATGGCAGTTGTACTCACACTGGGAGCAAGTTTCAGATCACCCGCTTCCGAATGACAACCAATCTCCAAAACAACGGTTGCCGCTTTAGCTAACTGACTTTGGTCATCGCGAGTCATCGCGATCAACGGAATACCACGTCGATCCAAAATGGGAACCAGCTTCAACACTTCTTCGCTTCGACCACTATTGGAAATGGCAAGCACAAGGTCTTCTGCGGCCAAACATCCGAGATCGCCATGCATGGCTTCTGTGGGATGCAGAAAAAAGGAGCGAGTTCCCGTGCTGGACAGCGTAGCCACGATCTTCTGCCCAATTAGCCCAGCCTTACCGACTCCCGTAACAACAACGCAGCCAGATGTGTGCTGAATCATTTGCACCGCATCACAAAATCGATCATCAATCAAAGTTGCCAAGCGGTTTAAAGCATCCGCTTCTTGGTGAATGATCTGTTGAGCATCAAGCAACTGCTTCTTCGCCATCAAAGGCACCACTGAATGTGATTCAATGCACGGCAAATCTTGCTGTTGCCGTGAAGCCATGCCCTGAGTTTGCGGTTTTGTCATTTTCGCCCGTCCATGAACAGAAATGGCACATCCTATGCCAGTAGGTGGATTCCACCATCAAAATCAACCTAGCCGTTTCAAAGTGTAATGCACGGGGAAGAAACCGTCAACGGGCGTTTCGCACTGCTGCGCCGCAAGCCGTTTGTGCCAAACAGTTTAAGTGCTGCTGGGCGTCAATTGTTAAAATAGCCGTTTGTGCCAATTGGCACCATTCTTCACATTCCTTTGCTCATGCCGCCGCATGCGGTTTCTGAGACGATTCCTTCATGTGGATTCCGATCTCTGCCCCTACACGACCAACAAGTCGTATTTTGTACAGGTGGC
>CAYTUE010000047.1:6114-7897 GCA_964441085.1 uncultured Planctomycetaceae bacterium | reverse complement strand
AACGGCAGCAAACTTTTTAAGCGTGCGAGGGAGCAGGTTGTGACAAATTCGGTGAATGTTCTGGCTATGGTTCGCGACGAACATCGATTCGTTTTTCTATACGACGATCAAAGCGTGGACACAGTATTGACCACATTAAGCCAGTATGCCGTCGATCCGGAATTGACCTTCACATGGCACGATGCCGCCCTGATGGCTCAGCGAGTCAAGCGACTGATGGAAGATCAAAACGCGGCCACTCAACTGGAATCATTCCCGCACGTCTAACCTGTCACTGGAATTGACAGATGATCGCAGCACGGGTTAAGGATATGTGTCAGAATGAAAGGGTGCCCCACCTCTTTTCAGATTGGATAAATCGATGCAATCAGCCGTGCAAGCCTTTCTGAAGTTTCTTCAAGTCGAACGGAATTCTTCGCCACTGACAATCAAATCGTACTCCGATGACATGGAGCACTTGCGAGAATTCTTTTCAGAACAATTTCAGTCTGAACCCAGCCCCGAAGAAATCGACGTCGCCCAACTTCGCAACTACGTCGCCTACATGCACGAATGCGGATACGCTCGAGCCACCGTTGCTCGCCGTCTGGCCTGCCTTCGTAGTTTTTTCCGCTACTGCAACCGTGAAGGCATCTGCGAACGCAATCCAGCAAAGCCGTTACGAACACCTCGATCCGGTCGCAAACTGCCTCACTTCCTGACCACTGAAGAAGTGGGCCAACTGCTTGATGCTCCCGCCGCCAACACCAACGACGGACTACGAGATCGGGCGATTCTAGAAACCATGTACTCCGCCGGTTTGCGTGTGGCCGAACTTGTGGGGCTCAGTCTACATGATCTGGATCGAGCAGCCGGAGTTTTGAAGGTATTGGGAAAAGGTCGGCGAGAACGTATTGCCCCTGTTGGCAGCTACGCATTGAAAGCGCTCAACCGCTACATCGAAGTTCGAAAACCCGACTCGAAGCAAGACTCAAAGGGACAGCAGATCATCTTCCTGAATCGGTTTGGTCGCCCTTTAACAACTCGCAGCATTGGACGGATGCTAGAAAAGCACCTGAAGTCGGCATGTCTATCGTCCAAAACAAGCCCACACACACTTCGCCATAGCTTTGCGACTCACCTTCTGGATGGTGGAGCAGACCTCAGAAGCGTTCAAGAATTGCTCGGCCACAAAAGTCTCACCACAACTCAAATCTACACCCATGTCAGCACGCGTCGCTTAAAAGAAGCCTACGAAGCGGCTCACCCTCACGCTCAATCAGCCGCCGTGTCGTAGGCAATTCGCGGGCAGCTTTTTGGAAGATCAACGTTGAAAAATCTCGTTGCCATGTTCTGCGCCCTGTCGGTCATGGTGCTGGTCGGTTGCGAACCGCAGTACAACCACGATCAGCCAGACACCGCTGCTAATCGGCAAGGGTTCGAAAAGCACCTCGGGGTTCCCGCGTCGGATGCTGTTTCCAACGTATACTACTACGCCGATGCGCTGGGGGCTGATTCGACATACCAGCTTGGATTCACTGCCACCCCAGACATCATAAAACAGATCGTTACAGAACTGAATTTGGTAGCCACCGACCCAAATACAGATGGGCTGATCGGGCGAGACTTCGATTGGTGGATCGCTGAAGAGATCGTCAGGTTGCCAATGTATTGCAGAAAAACGGAAGGCAAAGAACATTACCGCTGCCTGTGGTACGCTGAGAAAACCAAACAGGCCTACTACTTAGAATACAGTCTGTAAACTGCGAACCCCGAATACCGCAGCAAGTTTAAACACGGCGGC
>CAYTUE010000047.1:2515-6014 GCA_964441085.1 uncultured Planctomycetaceae bacterium | reverse complement strand
GTTAACCATTGAGGAATCGATTTGAAACGACATCTTGCCATTGGTGACATTCACGGCTGCTTCAATTCCTTGCAAACGCTATGTGAGTATGTGAATCTGAAACACGACGACGTCGTGATCCCTTTGGGAGATTACTGCGATCGAGGCTCAGACACTGATGCTGTCATCGACTTCTTGCTTGAGCTTTCCAACACATACACTGTCCACCCACTACGTGGCAACCACGACATCATGATGCTGAATGCTCGAACCGACGAAGACCATCTGGCAAAGTGGTTGGATGTTGGTGGTGATAAAACGCTTCAATCCTATTGCCCGTCCGATACGGCAATTGGCAAGCTCACTGATGTACCAGAACACCATTGGGAATGGCTGAATCATCAACTCCTTCCCTACTTCGAAACAGAAACTCACTTCTTTGTTCACGCCAACGCCTACGCCGAAATCCCGCTCGACGAACAACCTGATTTCATGTTGTACTGGGAGCAATTCCACGATCCGCCAGCACATGAATCTGGTAAGATGATGGTGTGCGGTCATACGTCCCAAAAATCGGGGCACCCTGTAACAAACGAAAACGCGATCTGCATTGACACTTGGGCGTGCGGTGGCGGTTGGCTGTCATGTTTACACGCTGAATCGGGCATGCTCTGGCAAGCGAACGAACGTCGGGAAGTTCGTCGTTTTTACGTGGACGAACTTCCAGAAGACTAACAGCGATATCGACAGAAACAGGGCCTCAGTCGTTTGCTATCCAGCTGATTTTGCGGCGATGACAAACCGTTTGGTCTTGTCGGGATTCTTGATTCCTGGCTGCGATTCCACTCCACTCGCAACATCCACTCCCCATGGGTTTGCCACCCGAATACAGTCTGCCACGTTTTCCGATGTGAGACCTCCCGCCACGATCAGCGGCGGCCAGCGATGCGGGATTTTCTTTAGCAAATCATGATCAAGCTGATGCCCCGTGCCACCAAATTCTCCGGCAACAAATGCGTCTACTAAGACGGCGGCAAGGTGAACTCCCGTGTCTTTCAGTAAGCACAGCTCCGCAGTTGTTTGCTCGAAATTGTCGTGGTTTAACCGGAATGCTCGAAAGATTTTTACCCCCGGACACTTGTCTTGCACTGCCTTGATGTCAGACGCTGATTCATCACCATGAAACTGAATCACATCCAAGTGAACGGCCTCGCAAATGTCGATCACATCGGCAGGGCTGCTGTTCACGAAGACTCCCACCACATCAATGTGAGCGGGAATGTTCTTCCTAAGTTCAATCGCTGTTTCCGTGGCAACATAACGCTTGGACTTGGAGTAAAAGTTGAAGCCAATCGCATCAGCCTTTGCTTTCACAACCATGCGAACACTGGCAGCTTCAATCAGTCCACAGACCTTCGTGTAGATTGACACAGTCAAAACTTTCGCAGGAAATCAGCTGACAAATAAGAAGGCGCGAATTCAAACGGTGCAAAACTATTGAAACGTAATTGCACAACCAATGGACTTTGTTTGAGCCACTGGAATCGGCGTCCCTTGAATCACCGCATCAACCACCATGCGCACGTACGGCTGAGTGACATTTTTGCCCGACTTATCGTTATCGAAAGCCCCAGAATAAACCACTTTCCAGTGGCGGTTCATTACGAAAGCATGAGGTGTCGAACGGGCTGCAAATTTTCGAGCCAGTTGTTGCTGAGCATCTCGCAAGTAGGTGTAGTCAGCATCTTTTGCTCGGCTGGTCATTGTCGCCAAGTTTTCTAGTGGTCCCTGATTGGCGTTGACGGCAATGACTTTAACATTGGCTTCACGAAAGTCTTTTGCCAATTGGTTGATCCGGCGTTCGTACCCTTGAGAGCACGGACATTTGTTGCACAGAAAAACGACCACACATGCTTCTGCTGATTGCACTTCAGCAGAACTGTGAAGCTTGCCATCGGTTCCAGGAAGATACTTCCATGTTGGTGCGGTCTGGCCAATTTCTACTCCCTGACCAGCCTGAAAGTTGGCTGGCAGGGTGGGCATAATGGCAGTAGCGACTGTCAAAGAGCAGGGCAGCACGAAGCAGGTAAAAACGAAGATCCACTTCATAGAGCTTCCTTGTTTTTCAGTGACCAAATTCAAACGACTTACTTGGTGGATCGAATATTGGGATCGTTCGCCAGTCGTTCTTGGTAATCCACAGCAAACGCTTCATCGCTGAGCAGACAACGGTTGTTCATTGCCAAGGTTCGGCGAATGCGGCCTACAGTGTGTTTTGCTGGTCGAGTTAAAAGGCGAACCAATTCATCGGGATCCATTTCTTCGAGTTCTCGAATTGTGGTAATCCCCAGAAGGTTGAACGCTTCTTGAGCCTGCAAATCATTTTGGAACACAACAGCCAATGGCGCATCTGTTGGGATGCGCGATCGGCCCATTTTGTTGCCTTCTGGTTCCGTCACAGCAGGAGCGACTAAAGTGGCTCGACGTACTCCTTTTTTACGAGTTGGACGAGCCGCCTTTTTGACGACCTTTTTCGCAGCAACGGCTTTCTTTTTCGCTGGACGCGTTTCAGCAACAGGCTTGGCTGCAACCTTCTTTTTCTTGGCTGCCTTTTTCGCAACCTTCTTAGTCACAGCTCGCTTGACTGTTTTCTTCTTTGCAGCTGCTTTTTTGGCGGCTTTTTTCACCGTCTTTTTCGCTGGTTTCTTGGCCGTTTTTTTTGCTGTTTTCTTTTTGGCCACTGCCTTCTTCTTCGCCATCAGGCAAACCTTTATTCAATCGTCGTGAATGAAATTTGTTGTATTTTTGTGAGGCCAGCTTTTGATTTGCTTTTTGCTGACATCAAAACAGTCACTCGTCATCCGCCACTGATGCTGACAACGGTTGTCCTTTGGGATTCAACCCATGTCGGCGACTGGGGACTGTTTTTCAGCTTACTGTAAGAATCAGGCGTCTTCTAGGCTGCTGTGACTTTCATTTGGGAACCGTCAAGGATCACGCCCGTGACTTTTAGCCTATTTTGTCTGTTTTGACGCCATTCCGCTCGACACCTCGTCACTGACTTTCCTTCAGCTTCACCAAGCAAAATCGTTTTCAGTAGCCATCACAGACAACGACGCGCTGAACTGGGCGATATCAACGTTTGTGCCTGCCACCTGATTGGTATGGAAAATCTGCCCGTCCACAAGATCTCAATTCGCCTTCCGTTCGTCATCGTGCTTACAATGCATGTCCTTGTTCTTGTTAGGAATTGGTCTGAAACAGACCGCTGCAGAGCCTATGCACAGAACACCGCGCAACAAAAAGCCAACGCTCAATCCCAAACTTTGAAACCAAACGACGGACTGCAATTCAAGGGCCCAGACTCAAGACCTGCTTGCGAAAGCTCGCCTTTGAATCTCAGCGACTTCGAATCTCAGCGACAAGGTCGAAAACGGCTTGCGAGTTTACCCCTCGAACTCGGTAGTGGTAGCGGTAGCGAACGGCTTGATCAGCGGTCGCCGTGGGGTGGTGGTGATCG
>CAYTUE010000047.1:0-2415 GCA_964441085.1 uncultured Planctomycetaceae bacterium | reverse complement strand
GGTGGTGATCGATCCGTTCCGGCTGACCGGCAACCACGCTGAACAGTCGGTTGAAAAAGTTGGATGGCCCCAAGTTCCCCGCAAGGTGAAACACGCGAGCAAGCGTGTCGTGAGAAGGTACGCCGTGAGGCAGTTCGAGGAACTGTTCGAACCATCCCTGATAAGCTTTGCAAAAGCGTTCGATGTCGGCCTAGGTGTTCACCTCGCAGATTGTGGCCGCAAAGCACGAGCCCCACCATATCAATCAGCAGATGATTGTGGCCGCGGTCTTCACGAGGATCTTCCAGATCCACAAAGTGTGTCAAAAATTCAAAGTAGCCATTCGCAAGCATCGCGGTGATTCCATTTTGCGACACAAAAAATGGGCAAAACTTTTTTACCACTTGAACCAGAACAAAATTCACGCAAAACTCATACCGACAGGTAGGAAATCGACGTGCGATTGCCCTGACTGAGGTACGAAGGAAGCCTCGGGGTTTCCTTTGCTTCGTTCCAACCCCGGCCACTCAACGCGTTCCCAATTGCACGTGGTTCGATTTAGTAGTCGTCGGTCTCGGCAATTGCTTCTCCTTCGTAGTTCACAAAACAAGACAGGCCCACTGAAATGCAACTTAGGCTTAGTTTCCTTGTACCGATCATCGCCGCGCTGACCACAACGGCCGTGCCAAAGACGACGATCGCCGACGCGGCAGGCAGGCCAAACATTGTGCTGTTCTTTGTCGACGACTTTGGGCAGCGAGATCTGTCGTGTTATGGCAGTTCATTGTACGAGACTCCGCACATGGATCAGCTTGCTGCTGAGGGACTCCGTTTTACGGAAGCGTATGCCGCGTATCCTCGGTGTGTTCCGTCGCGTGTTGGCCTGCTGTCCGGAAAGTACCCGTCACGAGTGAAATTCGAATCCGATCAGCGAAGGGGTAAGGAACATCATTTGCCATTAAGCGAAGTGAGTTTTGGCGAAGCTCTGCAGGAGGTGGGATATCAGACCTGCTACATCGGCAAGTGGCATCTTGGTCATGCTGGTGGTGATCCGGGAGCTCAAGGGTTTGATACGGTCATTCACGCGGGTTCAGCCGGAGCGACCGGGAGCTTTTTTCATCCGTTCAAAGTGGAGAAAGGGCATTCTGTTGAAAATCCGATCGACAGCAAAGAGGGGGATTACTTGATCGATCGAATGACAGACAAAGCGGTGGAATATATCGAAGGCAGCACGGACAAGCCGTTCCTGTTGGTGATGGCGCACTATGCAGTTCATACACCCATTGAAGCTCCAGAATCGGTGACGAAGAAGTACAGCAGGAAATTGCGCAAGGCCGGATCAACGGTCGGCGGAAAACGCGACGACGCCGACTTTGTTCGTGATCGTCAGGGGATGACAAAGACCATTCAAAACAACCCCACCTATGCGGCAATGGTGGAAAAGACGGACGACTCACTGGGGCGAATCCGCAAGGCTCTGAATGACGCGGGGGTCGACGGCAACACGGCCATCATTCTGACATCCGATCACGGTGGGCTTTCGACACGGGGTCTGGAAAATCGTCGGGCCGTGGCGACTTCGAACGCTCCGCTCCGGCAGGGAAAGGGTTCGATCTTTGAAGGGGGAACGCGAGTGCCGTTAATCGTCAGCTGGCCGGGTAAAACAGCACCTAGCACAATCTCCCTCGTTCAGGTCACCGGCACAGACCATTACCCCACAATGCTCGATATCGCCGGAGCACCCCTGCGTCCCCAACAGCACGTTGACGGTCGCAGCTATGCGAGAGCTTTGCAAGGGGAAAATTATCAGCGTGACGCGATGTTCTGGTACAAGTGGCAGGCACGCCCGGACAGCACGGGCGACACACGCGCTGTCTCAATCGTCGACGGCCACTACAAACTCATTCAGTGGCTCGACGAAGATCTCACAGAACTCTTTGATCTTCGCCAAGACATCGGTGAACAAACGAACCTCGCGGCCGAAAAGCCGGAGCAAACCGCTGCGCTGCTGAAGCAGTTGCTAGAAACCGAAGAAGAGATTGGTAACCTGCGTGAGAAAGGCCGCCTTGAGTTACAACGCAGACTCAAGAAGACAGCCGAACGGAAAAACAGCAAGTAGTGGAATAGAGGGGAACGGCGCAGACAAATCACAAAATGGTGTGTCTCTAAGCAAGTCCTCATAAAGTGCACGATGGCCGTAGGTTCCGTCCTCCATGGTTCTCCAACCGTTCCTTAACGAGCAGTTAAGTCTTCGAATCTGTACGATCTGGTCGATAGTCATCACCTTCGAACACATAACCACGTTTGCTGGACCTGTTCCTGTTTTCGGTTTCCCAATCTTCCTCGGTTTCAGGGAAAGCAACCGCTAGCGGAGTTTCTTGATAGGCTAAAGCGTCGGTTCCATAGAGCGTTCGACCGAGCGAACTCCAATCGAGC
>CAYTUE010000046.1:17339-30242 GCA_964441085.1 uncultured Planctomycetaceae bacterium | reverse complement strand
ACTTTGCGGCTAATCAGTTGACGGTTTAAACAAATCGTTCCAGAGTCCCTCGGCGGTTGGAGATATGCGGAACCCATACCAACTGCAGTTGAGTGACTTCGATATCAGATTTTCGAGGCTTCACTTCTTCCTGTTCCAGCGACATCAATGCGGGATCTAATTCGTCTTGAATTCGAGCCACATCGTCTTCGACTTCAGCATTGAGTTCTTCACGTCGTTCAAGCAGCGATTGCAACGCATCACTGGCGTGACGGATATCCGCTGATTCTTTGGCAAGTGATGATGCTGATTTCATTGCAGAACCAGCTCGGTTCACGTTGGAAACACTTCGCAGTTTGCGGCCAAATAATGCTCCAGCAATGCTGGTCAGGACACTGATTCCAACAGACATCGTTTTTTCAGAACGTTGAGACTTTTCTCGTTCCACCTTTTGCTCTGCCCGCCGGATACGATCTTCCAGTGTGCGGAAAGCGCTGGCGTGTTTTGCTCGTACTTTTTCAACTCGTAAATCACGTTCTTCTCGAGCAGCATGACGTAGCCGGATCCGAAAATCAGATTCTGTTTCATCTAAAGTTGATGTGGCAGACAGAGTTTTGCAGCGCCAAAGAGAGAGTCGTCGGTTTCGGTATAAACTGTCTTTTAAAGTCGACTCCCATTTGGTGTAAGACTTTTTTGTTGTCAGTTCATCAGGAAGAGCCTGGAACTGTGCGTGATCTTCGGGATGGCTTTCCATTTCGGGGGTGTCTTCGTTCGACCAATCTTCAATGTCGGTCCAAGGGTCGGTCGGTACACTGTCTTCGCAAAGATGCAAAAGTGTTAAGTCTTGCCAACTGTCCACATCCAGCTTACTGCTAACGAAGTGCATTTCCGCTTTTGCAATCAAGGCCGGACAATAGGTGATCGATTCGTCGGGGCGTTGAGCTGGCCAGAATACTTCAGTGATTCCTGGTGGCAGAATCGGGCGATCAGACTTGGGAGCATCAGATCGTTCTGGTGTGAGTTCAGATAGCCTTCCAGATGATTCCTGCTGTTGCGCCTTAATGGGATCCATGAGCTGTTCGATCTGCTGGCGAGAAATCGGGCCGCGCAGATACGAAAGTGCCCAGCGTGTATGAAACACTACGGGTTGATCTTCGTGGACATTGTTCATCAGGAAGACTCGGCTCCCCAGTCCGGCCAAGGTCTGTTCCATTTTCTGGCGATCAAATGTTGACCCCGCGCTTGAAGCAGCACCTTCAAGCCCTTCCAGAACTCGCATTTTGTCTCGCTCTGTTTGTAGCCGCCCCAAAAACCACGTGCCCATGTTCGATAGCCCTTTGTAGTCCAAGTCGACTGGGTTTTGTGTCGCGAGAACACATCCCAATCCGAACGCTCGAGCCTGCTTCAACAACGTGAGCATTGGCTGCTTGGATGGTGGGTTCGCTGTGGGAGGGAAGTAGCCAAAGACTTCGTCCATGTACAGAAGTGCGCGAAGGCTGGATGTTCCCGGTTGACTTCTCATCCATGCAAGTACTTCATTCAACAGGATTGTTACAAAGAACATGCGTTCTTCTTCGGACAGGTGAGCAATGGAAACAATGGCAATTCGAGGCTTGCCTTCTGGCGTGTAAAACAACTTTTGAATGTCTAATGCTTCACCTTCCAACCAAGCAGCAAAGCTGGGAGAAGCCAACAAATTGTTCAACGACATGGCCAGCTTAAAACGCTCTTTCGCCGGAAAGAAAGATTCCAAGTCAAGGAATCCCACCTTGTCGAAGTCAGGAGCTTGGATGCTGCGAATTAAAGTTCCCATGTCGACATCCTGCCCGGCCTTCCACGCACGTTCCAAGATGGTCGAAAGCAAAATGTGTTCTCGGCTGCTGATGGGGTCGCCTTCAATTTGCATCAACGCCAACAAGCCAGACACGGCTGCCATAATGCGTTCTCGCAATGCTTCATCGTCGTTCATCACGACCGCGGCTGGCGCGTTGAAGGATCGAAGTACGGTTAGCGGCTTACCTGCTCCACTGGCAGGTGTGAAAATTTCAATTTCAGCATTTTCTTTCAGCAGCTTAATTCGTTCTGGCCCTTGTCCCCATTCTCCGAGTCCTTTCTTCCAAAGGTCTGAAACGCTCTTGGCGTATTCCGGAACCGATTGTCCTTTGCGAGTCGCTTCGCCTGGATCAATCCAAGGCTGAAATTCTTCTGGTGACAAATTGGGGAATTGCAGCATCAAGTTCCCGATATCGCCCTTTGGGTCAATGCAGATCGCAGGAATGCCGTCGATCGCTGCTTCTTCAAGCAGTCCCAAGCAGAGGCCCGTTTTTCCGCTGCCTGTCATACCGACGCAAAGTGCATGAGTCGTTAAGTCTTTTGCGTCGTAGAGAATCTCGTCTGTTGCGGATGTTTGTCCCGATGCCAGATCGTGAGTTCGCCCAAGATAGAACTGTCCAAGTTTTTCGGTGATGGCCATGATGAATACAAATACTGCAGAAAAAATTCAGAGGATTAGAAAGACCCGCGTTAAGTGTGATGATTCACACCTCAATCGACAACCTTGACTCAAATCGTTTGCTGAAGTGTGTACTTTATCCACCTTGTTTAACACTCGTAAGTGTCTGAACATTTAGCAGGTTGTAGAAAAACTGTCCCCGTTGAAACCCCGACGCGTCAGCGAGGACAGAAAGGTGAGTGCAAATCCCTCGCTGACGCGTCGGGTGACCTGATTTCTACAGCCTGCGAGAACGCAGTACGACGTGCAGTGTGCGGTATTTTGAACCGTGATTTTGCTTCAATTTCAGCGCATAAAAAAAGCTGACGGTATGACTTGAACCGTCAGCTTCGATCAGACTTTTGTTTTGGATCAGAGATCCAGTGAGTCTAGTTTTTCAGCTGAAACCCCTGTGTGAAGTAGCCGTTTTTATCTTTGATTGTGTAGTTTCCTGCTGGCTTGATGTACTTTTCAAGGCTTTCGAATGGAGGGAGTTTTGAAAAGTCGATTTTTGCGAAAATGTCTTCAACGCCAGGGAACTCTTCAGCATTACCTTCTCGAATGAGATTGTACACCGAACGGTATGTTTCGACGGGGCGAGTAAACATGACTGAAACGGCATCTGCTGGGAAGTGAGTTGCAACGCTTTGAAACTCTTTTGTTTCAGCAAGAGGGCGAACGTCACTGTCGTTTCGCAGAACCTGTTCCATCAGACTTCCACCTACTGAAAACAGCAAGTTGTTGTCTTTGACGGTTAAGCTGACCGCTTGCTCTGGAGAAATTTCCATTGAGTAGAGATCGACTCCTTGGAACTTTCGAGATTCCATGTTGAGGCCGCCAGACAGGCTGTTGACGATGTCTGCGACAGCTCTTGGGTTACGAATGCCCAAGGCGACCAGTACTTCGTCTCCACCCAATTCCTTTGATGAATTTGGAGCCGTAATAAATTGAATTTGTCCGGTCAGATTATCGACTATGTCTTGTTTGATATGAATCCCAGGACCACCCGCAGCCATCCGGTCCAAAATTCCAGCCAACGTGCCAGCTCCTTGGAACATGTCGACCAATGATTCAATTGCCGTATAGGCTTCACCAATTTGCCAGTTTGCGGCGAGGTAGGTGCTGACATTGTTCTTGACCCAGTTGGGTGGAGTTGTCTGAGCTTGACCAAACTGGAACACTTGCATTAAACCAGTCGCAGGTTGTTCTGAATAGACAACCGTGCGATTGATCATATCAAAATCGCCTGTGCCAGCCATCTCCACTGAACCCATTGCTTTCATTTGGCTAAGTCCCAAAGTAGGCAAAAATCCAAGAGCCATGCTGGCCCCCATGTTGGCTTGCTGTCCCAGAGATCGTGTTTGGACAAGCTTTGTAAACAAACCGATTGGGTCTAAGTAGAACTTGCTGAGTGCTTTGGATCGATCTGCTTCACAACGCTCCATGATGAAGTTGTAGGTTTCATTTGATACAAAGCTATCTTCTGAATCACCGTCCCAGTTATCAATCACAGATTCCAGTAACTCCATCTGATTGGATGCAACCAACCGACCGTCTTTTAGGAACCAGCCGAATTCTTCAGCCAGTGGGGTGGGAGCTTCACCCGGATACTGAATTTCGAAACCAGTAATGGCAACTCCACCGTAGCTTGCATTCGCTTGTAGGAAGTCAGGTTCATTACTGAAAGCCGTTGCTGCTTTTTCAAGCAGTGGCTGAACTCGAGCTTCATTGTCACCTACGTCGAAAAACAAAACGGCTCCAACAGCCGAATTTCCAGCGGCTGAAATCGCCACTGAAATTTCTCCACTTGGTAAAGCAAGAGCTTCTTCGAAAGTCATTCCAGAAACATCTTGGAAGTCAGCCATCATGTCTTGCATTTCGTTTTGGAAAGCATCCAAAACGTCTTCTTTAAATTCATCCAGCGACGGATCATTCCACAGTTCGCCCATCGAAGAGGACTTCATGGCCTGGTTTACTGCCTTGACGTCGGGGAGCGACATATACATGTAGGTGTCGCGAGGCAGAATCGTGTCACTGATGACTTTGGCTGTCGCAGTGGTTTGTGCAAACAGTGGAAGACCTGATAACAAGATCGCCGCTGCTGCCACGGAATTTAGAATTGTGGAGCGTTGCATCATGAACGAATTCTCTTCTTTTAGTTTCAATAAGTTAGAGAGGTGGGGGGAGGCAGCTTCCGACGAACTCAAATGAGTGTGTCGACCTGCCTCAGTTCAGTATCTTCATCAACCAATGACTATTCGGCAAGACCTCCACCGTTGAAAGCCAACGAACTTTCTGGAATGTTGGCAAACATCACGGTGATCGCAATCGTCGCTAAAATCAGCTTCGTGCAACTGCTTTGTCGTCTGCCCTGCCCGACTAATACAGTGGGTTGGTACAGCACGATTTCGCTGGGCAACTGAGTATCTTAGCGGTGAACAGATAAAAAACAAAGAAAAGTGCAAAGCAGACAACTGAATCAAACGGAGCAGTCTTGGCGTTTTTTCAGTCGATTTCGCTGGCATCTGAATTAAACGGAAACCTGATCTGCAATCGATTGGCCAATTGTTAAGGCAGCCGTCGCGGCGGGTGATGGAGCATTGCACACATTTAAGACTCTGTCTTGCCGCAAGATCAAAAAGTCGTCCACCAGCTTTCCTTCTGGAGCTAAAGCTTGAGCTCGCACTCCTGCAGGAGCAACCACTAAATGTTGAGCCCGTATTTCAGGCACCAGGTGCTGCAGTGCTTTCACAAATGCTTGGCGAGACACGGATCTCCAGATTTCTCCAAGACCTGTTTTCCAGTACTTCAAAGACAGCTTGAGAAACCCCGGATAGGTCATTGATTCTGTTAAATCACGTAGGTTGATCTTTTTCCATGTGTAGCCCTCTCGTGCCAATGCCAACACCGCGTTGGGACCACATTCAACGCCCCCTTCGATCATCCGAGTAAAATGGACACCCAAAAAAGGAAACTCTGGGTCAGGAACAGGGTAGATCAAACCCTTGCAGAGGTGCTCAGCGTCTTTAGTCAACGTAAAGTATTCGCCTCGAAAAGGGACGATTCTTTCCTTCATTTTTTGACCTGACAGCTTGGCAATGCGGTCACTGTGTAAGCCCGTGCAATTGATCACCTGTTTTGCTTCAAAGGCTTGGTCACCGCAGTTGATTTTCACAACGTCGGTTTGCTGCTTTAGGTGAGTGACTTTGCGACGGAAAAGTAGGTCTGCTCCCGCATCGGTTAATAATCGCCCTAAAGCTTCGCAGACCGCTGTGTAGTTGACGATGCCCGATTCCGGCACATGAATGGCCTTGATGCCAGCAGCATGAGGTTCGATTTCTGCAAGCTGATCGCGATCGATCATGCAGCAGTCGACTCCATTCTGCTGCCCTCGATCAAAGATTGTTTGTAACGCGGGAAGTTCGGATTCCTTTGTCGCAACAATCACTTTGCCTGTTTTCTGCCACGCAATCTGCTGCTGCTGGCAGAATTCTTCCAGTGCTGCTTTACCGGCTCGACAATTCACAGCTCGTAAGGACCCCGGCTTGTAGTAGATCCCCGAATGGATCACTCCCGAATTACGACCCGTTTGATGCTTCGCAAATGACGATTCTTTTTCGAGCAACAGAATTGTGCGACCGGGGTACTTTTGATTCAGACGCCATGCTGCTGCCAATCCGACAATACCACCGCCCAGCACAGCGAAATCATAATGAGCCATGCTGCTTACTCTTACTAAAATCGACAGAAGCTCGACAGGACGTTTGCTCTGCCGTCAATGTTGAAACACGCGCGTTCTGATTTGACTGGCGATATTGAAGTGCGTGTGGTCAGATTCGCACATGAGCCATTGCGTCTTCGGCGCTGGCTGCATAGCTCACGTAAAACGGACCGAATTCTGCGTACTTCGCAGACGCTTTGTCAAACCGCATTCGGTACACGATTTCTTTGATGTATTCTGGAGCACGGCTCCACAACGTGACTCCCCATTCCCAATCATCGAAGCCGGTGGATGCTGTGATTAATTGAGAAACTCGACCGGCAAAGGCAATGCCCGACGTGGCGTGTTCAGCCATCAGTTGGCTGCGTTCACTAAACGGTTCCATATACCAATTGGCAATGGGGTGACGAGCTTTATTCATGGGGTAAAAAGCAATCACTGGGAAGTCCGGGATATCTGGGTACATCCTTTGCTGATTCATTTTTGGCAAGCGGTTTCGGTAAGCATTGACCTTTGCTTCGAATGCTGGGTCCGAAGGATCTGTGCCTTCTCGTCGCAAACGATCGGCATACTGTTCGATCGACGGAACGTATTCACTGACTTCTGTGATAGAAACAAAAGAATAGCAAGGCTTTAAAGCAGCACCGATTGCTGAGTTGCGGATTTCTTGGACGACCGCGTCGATTTTTAATGGATCTGGGTCCATCATCATCACACACAAGTCGGCTCGACTTCCTGACACAATCGATGTTTGAAGCCGAATAGGAGCGCCAGTATGAGACGTGTTCAGCAGTTCACAAACGTATTCACGCCCTTCACAACGGGCACGGTCAGACAGATTCATCAGTGCGGCTTGATCGACCTTGAAATACTGATGCAGGCAGTGCCAGCCTTCCGCCATGCGAATCGTAGGGTCGGGTAAGTTGGCTGCTGGGCGAGGACGGTTCACGAGATTGCACTTATGAAAATGTTGATGAACTGAATGTTTGGTCGGGAGAGATCACGCTGTCAGCGTGGAATGCCGCAAAACTTCGCTGTGATCGAGGCAGGGTTGTAGTTTAGGAACTGCAGCCACAAGTTTCATCAGTATCAAAAGGGACTGCGGAGCAATTCTTCGAATGATTCCAACATGGCCGCATAAGTCGAATTCGATTGCGTCACCTGTGCTTATATTTCTTGTCTTCCAAAGGACTCAGTGTCTGTGTTTCGACGAGTGAATTGAGGGAGCGATTCCGTCGAGGTGCGCAGTCACGGTTGACGTTTCTGAACAGAATTTTGGTTCGAGAAAACGCTGATTTGCTGAATACGGGCCGGTGACTGTCAGGGAAACTTTGTCGATTGTCCGGAAAGTATAGATTCTGTGGACGGCAAAGGCCGATGAGAACATTTAGACACACTCAGAATTCAAATCGACCAACTGGCGGTTTTTGCCGAAGCCGTCAAGGCGTTGATCGATCGATTTTAACGACGATGAACTCGGCCTTGCGAAACACAATTGTTTCCGGGGGCGACACTTGAGACCACATGTTGGTCTTCAATTTTGTTCGCAAGCCGAGTCCTCGTCCGTTTTAACTACCATCGTTGGTCGTTTCGCTGGTTCCAAGGCGTGGCCAACTTATCAACCGGGAGAAAATTCGATGCTGAAAAAAGCGCTGTTGCTGGTGGTTGTTGCCATCATGGCAATCACAACCTTTTCAACTCCAACGCAGGCAGCTCCTCCGGGACAACCAGCGAACTGGCAGCGGTTCTATCATTACCCGTATGTCTACTATCCCCACAACTTCCAGAAGCCTCAGGAATACAACAGCTTGTACTACAAGTATGCACCTTCGCGAAGAATTCCGGTTTACAACAAAGACTGGTACAACTTCTACCCAAGTGAAAAGCCTTACCATAGCGGCCATCACTTTATCTTGGATGTCTTCTAGATCTCCCAGATTAAGCAGGTGCTTTCAAGCATCTTGACACAAACAAAACAGGCTGGTTTGCAGAATGCAAACCAGCCTGTTTTTGTATGGACTGACCAGAAACAAACGGGTGTCGTAAATGACTACACGGCGGATTGGCCTGTGAAGTATTCAGGCTCTGCACCGGGTTTCCACTTGATGTTACATCCGATACTTGGAATCTGGTTTTCTGCTGGGTCGTTACCAGACAAAACGGCGTCGCATGCGGCTTTCAAGTCTGTTCCCGTGATCGCGGTGTCGTTTCCTGGTCGGCTGGTATCAAACTGGCCTCGGTAAGCCAAGCTGTGATCTTTGTCGAACAGAAAAAAGTCTGGAGTGCAAGCTGCTTTGTAGGACTTTGCGACTGTTTGATCTTCGTCAAGGAGATACGGGAACGTGTATCCTGCATCGGCGGCTTCCAATTTCATTTTGTCGAAATTGTCCTGAGGATACGCTTCAACATCATTGGAGCTGATCCCAACCACTGCAAGGCCTTTGGCCTGATAGTCTTTTCCAAATTGTGCCAACGCAGATCTTAAATGCACAACAAAGGGGCAATGATTGCACATGAAAATCACAAGCAGTGGTTTGCCAGTCAAGTCAGCTAAGCTGACGTTTGTGTTATCGATGTTGGGCAAAGAAAAACTGGGGGCTTGAGTCCCCAATGGCAGCATTGTGGAGGCGGTTTTTACCATGATGTTTGACTCTCGTGTTGACGTTGAAAAATACACTTCAAATCAGCCGACTGCATTTCACTTGAATACTGTGTTTTACTTGAATGCAGTGTTTTACTTGAATACTGCGTTTTAGTTGAATGCAGTGTGGGATGTGAAAGGTGCGATCGGTAGGAAAGCAGTTTTCGTTTGGATGCTCTTGTTGTCACAAACTGTTGTTTTGTGATTTCCTCGTTGCTTGGACCGCTCGTTCGATGAGCAGCGAATTGCATAAACGGTGATGTGGAGTTTACAAGAAACTGGGAATGCAAAGAAGTGTTCGCATGACAGAATCAAAGATCAGAGTTCTGGCTGACTTTTGTTTGTCATGCCGAGCGATGACTGTGAGTTCAATCGACTCAACTGAATGAAGAGGTTGAGGTTCTGATTTTGTTAACAGCATGCAATGAACGTTCGCTGCATGGTTTGTCAGAACTTTAGATCCCCGCAGTGTGAACGTATCTAAAATTCCTGAACCTGAAATTCTAAAACAACATTGGCTTCAGTCTCGCATTCTTTTTGTTGTGTTCGTACACTTGAGTCACTGGTCGGGTTCGGAGATCTTCATAGTGACTCTGATGTCCAAAACACGATACAATTTCAAACAATCGTTTGTGTGTTTGGTCGCCTTACTGCAGCTTGCTGTGGTCCCTGCGACTTACTCTCTACACATCGATTGCGAACGTGGGCACGATGATGTTGATCACAGCAGTGGTTTCATCAGTACGATCGTTTCGTGTTTTGTTGGCCACCATTGCGACTGTTCGGAACAGCCTTCCGAAAACAACCAAGGTGAAGAATTACCTTCAAAGCCGCACGATTCTGAAGCCCCGCACGATTCTCATACGTGCTCCGTGTGTCAGACGGCTTTCGCAACGTCTGTTGCCCAATTTTCTGCACCTGTCTTGGCAGATTTTGGGATGGTGTCTGTGCTGCCGCCACTCAAGGAAGCTGCTCCAGCACCTACTGAACGCTACCGCAATCACAGCCGCGGTCCGCCGGTATTCGGCGCTGTTTCTTAACTCCCGCCCTCGTTGATTTTCTCACGCAGGATTCGTTAATAGCGACGTTGCTGCGCCTGTGGAAATCTTTCTGGGGTGGTTTCTGATCTCAGATTTGCCGCTGTCTGCTTACGTGTGTCAGCGACGGCAGCATGTGCGTTAGGAATCCTCGGTTGCGGCCCGTCACATTCCGGGTCCGACCAGTCCTTGTCAGTGCGCGGGTCGCGCCGAGGTTCCGTTACGCCCCACGAATGTCCGAGAGATCAGCTTTGCCAGTTGAGTGGTACACCTGTCACCGCCGTTTGGGTTCGCTTTCTGCATGAGAGTCGACCTGTTGGTTCGGTGTTGGAGAACTGATGCTGTTTGACTGGTTGTTAAGACCTGCTTGCTGCTTCGATTTCTCTTCTTTCCAAGAAGAGGAATCAGTCCAAGAAGAGAAATCAGTGAAAGTCGAAGCTGATTCTACGCCCTAGTAAACCGTCCGAACGGCATGTCGACGGTCCAGTGGACTGTTGCGCGCTGTCCTTTGATACATATTGAAAGTTGTGAAATGCTACTTAGAAGAAATCGCCTGAAAGGCTTTACTCTTATTGAACTCTTGGTGGTGATTGCCATCATTGCCATTCTGATCTCGTTACTGCTGCCTGCCGTTCAACAGGCTCGCGAAGCGGCTCGGCGAACTCAGTGTAAGAACAATCTGAAGCAGTTGGTCTTGGCTGCTCATAACTATCACGATACGCATCGTTCGTTCCCCCTGAACGCCGCAGACTCACTTTATGGCTATTCTGCGCTTGCTCAGCTATTGCCCTTTCATGACCAAGCGAACTTACACAGTTTGATTGACTTTGATCAGCCAGCACAGGTTGGATTTCCGTGGGCTCCCGTCATGAATGCTGCGATCCAGCCGGTCGCCTCGAAGACTCTGAGTGTCTTGTTGTGCCCGAGTGAATCAGGCGACCCATTTTACATTGATGACAATGGCGATACGTGGGCTGGCAGTAACTACTTGTTGAACGGTGGTTCTGGGGGCGATATCGAATATTGTTCTTCAGGTAACGATGGCTTGTTTTGGCGAGGTTCACGAACGAAAATTCGTGATATCACGGATGGTACCAGTAATACTGTTTTTATGGCAGAAACTTTGTTCGGGAATCGTGCAGCAGATACGACAGGTTTGCTGGATGCTCAACGACAGATGAAGCGTGTGTCGGGTGGACCGCCATGTCAGCCAACCGGTGATGATATGCTAGCAATGACAGCGTCTAGTTATGAAGGACGTCGAGCTGGAGCGTGGATCCTGAGCACTGGATTCCACTCGCTTGTGCATGCCTACTTCGTTCCCAATTCTGACCTCCCAGATATGACTCATCATGGTGAAGTTGTTTCTGGGCCCCGGAGTTTGCATGTGGGTGGGGCGCAAGCTGCACTGTGTGACGGCAGTGTGAGATTCGTGAGTGAAAATATCGATCTGACGACTTTTAGAAACACATTCGCTCGAAATGACGGTGAGGTTCTTGGTGAGTGGTAGCTGTTAACGGTCTGGGACACGCTGGGGCGGTGGCTTCAGTGATTGGATGCTGGGCCGCATCGATATCGCTTCGGGTTGGCTGAAGCGGTATCGATGTCTTTATGGACTCAGCCTACGAAAGGTCTCCGTGGCGATGTCGTCATGGTTGGTCGTCATGGTATTAAAATCATATTGAGCATCAATGGAAGCAATCAGATGAACTTAATCTCTCATACCTTCTTGTTACTTGTGATGGTAACAGCAGTGACGGGGCGTGCTGATGATGTTGTCGTGCCACAGTGGCCGTCGTTTCGTAATGGGGGCAGTTCAAGAGTCGCTGATGTGCTTCCTTTTACGTGGTCGTCGTCGAAGGGAATCGCATGGCAAGTTGAAACGGATGGCTACGGCCAGTCGGCTCCGATCATCGTTGATGATACTGTCTATCTCACCAGTGTGATCGGCCCCATGAAGCAAGAGTGTGTGGTCACAGCCTTTAGTCTTTCCAGTGGTGAGTCGCTTTGGCAGCAACGAATTCAGGCTGCCGCAACCGCGCCTTCCAATTATATGAATTCTCGTGGTGCGCCGACTCCTGTGGCTGACGAAATGGGCGTTTATGCTTTCTTCGAATCAGGTGACTTGCTGGCGGTGAAACGGAATGGAGAACAGGTATGGCACCGTAATTTTACGAAAGACCTAGGACCTTTTCAAAGTCGTCATGGGTTGGGATCTTCGCTGGCACAGTCAGACGATCTTCTCTTTCTGAATTTGGAACACAAGGGGCCGTCCAGACTGGTCGCTGTCAGAAAGTCAGACGGCTATATTGCGTGGCAGGTTGATCGTCCATCAGGAAGTTCGTGGACATCGCCCGTTGTAACGGAGGAATCGGTGATCGTTTCGTCTGCGAGAAGCCTAATTGCCTACGATTTGGCGAGTGGAAAACAGCAGTGGGCGGTGACGGGGCTTGACGGGAATACCGTGCCGTCCCCTTGCGTGCTTGGGGATCGTGTTTTTACCGGAGCGAGAATCCCAGAGTTCGGGGCAGCGTCTGATGCAGCAAAGTCAAATCTTTGTGTGCGGATTGTCCCTGAGAGATCGCAGGTCGATTCATCTGCAAAGACGGGGGTTCAAAATCAGCAATCTGCGGGGGCGGCCTTAAAGGGAGCTTTGAAGGCTGAAGTGGTTTGGCGATCGCAAGGAGCCGTTTGCGACTATGCCAGTCCGGTTGTCTCTGATGGTCGAGTCTACTACTTGAACAAGGTTGGCGTTCTGAGCTGCCTAGACGCCGATACTGGAAAGCAACTGTATCGAAGTCGTTTGTCTGCCGAATGTTGGGCCACGCCGATTGTTGCCGACAACGGAATCTATTTTTTCGCAAAGGATGGCACGACCAAAGTCATTGCTCGCGGAACGGAATTTCGAGTACTACAAACTAATCAGCTTTGGGATCCGAACAACCCACCTGTTCCGGAATCCTATCGTGAGTCAAAAGGTTCTGGGCACGGTCATGGCGGAGGGCACAGTGCCCAGCATGGCTCGAAGCATGGC
>CAYTUE010000046.1:4361-17239 GCA_964441085.1 uncultured Planctomycetaceae bacterium | reverse complement strand
AGCATGGCTCGAAGCATGGCAGTGATCAGAGCAAGAAAGTCGCTCAGGGAAGCCGCCACGAAAATCCAGGAGACGGAGAACTGACAGGCAAGGCAAAGGAGGCTACGCCACAACGTGCCTCTGGTGGCATGATCGGTGCCATGATGAAGGGGGACGTCAATGGCGATGGGATTCTTCAAGCCACTGAAATTTCCGCCGACTTTCGTCCCCTGCTGAAGCGAATTGACACCAATGGTGACGGTTCGCTTGATCAGAAGGAACTTGAGGCAATGGCGAAGAGCTTTGCGGAACGTCGGAAGAATTCTCAGGCTTCGTCACGGGATCCCATCGTCTATGGCGTTGCTGCAGTTCCCGGAATGATCGTCGTTCGCACTGGAACTCGGCTGTACTGCATTGCTGGCACTCGTTCGATTTCAGAAACGGAGAATTCACCATGAAGTATTACTCCAGAAGTGCGGTTTCATGTGCAGTTACTGTTTTGTTTTCACTCGCTGCGGCTGGCTGCCAAAGCGAACCTGAACAACAGCAGCAAGTCAGCGTAGAGATTCCAGAACAGTTTGAACAGAACGGAATCGCGTGGCAAAAGCAACCAGACATACAACCATCTGACCACCAATGCTTGGAACAGTTTTTTGCAGCCAAGCAAGACCTTGCAGGCAGCCCCGAATTTCAGGGGCAGCCGATCTTGTTTACATCGGGCAAGAATGATCGTCGATTCTACTGGTTGAATTCAACGGTTAGCACAGTGCGTTGGCGATGTGTTGAGTTTAGGCAGCGAAAATTCTTAATGAGCGACGGAACAGGCAACCCATTCAAGTAGTTCGAGAAGTCACGATGTAATTTATTATGAGTCGAGGAAAGGGATTATCATGAGGGTGTCGACTAGTAATCCATTCACGTCAACATGGCGAGATGGGATGGGGATTGTGGCGTCAGTCGGTTGTGCGATTCATTGCGCGGCCATGCCATTTGTGATTGCGTATTTGCCGAGCTTGGGGTTGAGTTTTCTTGCCGACGAAGCCTTTCACAAATGGATGTTTCTGGTGTGTGCGATGTTGGGACTGCTGGCATTTTTGCCGGGCTGGCGAAAGCATGGTCGCTGGTCTCCGCTGACAATCGGTTCTGTCGGTTTGGTGCTCATTGGATTTGCTGCCTTCGGGCTTGCCGGTGAATGTTGCAGCGCATGTGAACTTGAACAACAGGGCGCTGTGGATACTGAATTGAATTCACCTTGCTGTGAAAACGGATGCTGTCAGCACAGTCATTCTGTCGTAAGCACGCAAGCATCGGAATCGGAATCCGGGGGCGTTGCTGCGTCTTTCGTTGAGGCTGAGTTACTTTCGCGTTGGGCTCCGTGGATCACTCCTGTGGGTGGGATCTGCCTTATCTGTGCTCATTTGCTAAATCGACGATTTGGTTGCAGTTGCGGGTGTTGTCCGTCGGTCGCTGAATCGTTCTGATTCCACTAGAATTTCCGCCGAACTTCCACGATCCGTTGGGAGGACTTCTTTTTCCTTGATCTGTTGTGGCACCTGTTGTTACATCGATCGACGTCCATTCGAACATTGGCCAGACGATGAAAATTTCATTCCGCAAACAACTGCTCAGCTGCATCGCCTTGATTGCAGCGTTAATTCTTGTCACAAGTATTTCGCCTGTGCAGGCTCAGACGGTACGCACCAAAGTCATTACGCGAATCTTTTGGCAGGATCGGGATACCGATCAACTTTCCTACGCGGATATCATGGCGTCGGATAAGTGGTCCATCAAACGTGGTTGGGTGAATGGATTTCCCAAGATCGATGCACAGAAGCAAGATCTGATTCAGATGAAGGAGTCTGGCGGCATGCTGATGGTTGGCGTCCGCGATCATGACGACGGGAAATATCAAAGCGGTTGGGTGGCGATTGATACGGGAGTTGTCGAGGAGCCTCATGGCAATCACACTCACTGGAGATACGCAGGCAAACCAACAGTGAAAAGCTCAAAGCTGGATACAGAACAGGGCAATCCAGCTCATGTGTACGTCTATGACAGCCAGTTCTACCTTACCAACGGAACCAAGAATGGGTTTACCCAAGCTGCCTTCAGGCAGACGAGCGGGCAGAACATTGCAAAGTTCTTTCTTGGCGGTGGCAACCACATCACACTGGCAGCTGTTAACAATGCTGTTGCGTACAGTGCATGGGGAGACGAAAGTGGCTCGAATGCTGGGCGAGTCGACGTGGTGAATCTTCGTCAACGAGATCCTCAGATTTCTTATTCGTTCCACTTACCATCGGGTGTGGTTCATGGAGCCACCGCAAATTCTGGGAAGGTCTTTTTTGCTCCCAAGGACGGCGTGTGTTGGGTGACTGCTGATCCTTCGCTGGTGCAGTCGGCTGATCAGGTGAAAGTGAATCATCTGTCTTTGGGACAGGATGTTGAATCAGGCGAGTCGTTGCGAACAAGCGCTTTTGAAAACAGTCGCAATTGGGTTTTGTTTTCAACCGGAACGGGAAGTCAGTCGGCACTTTGCTTGGTGAACGCGGCGCTAGGGGAACCAAAGACTGTTCAGGTTCCGGTGGATGTGGCAGACGGGCTGAAACTGACGACCCCTCAAGCTGCAATCGTTTTGGGGAAGCGATACGCTTTTCTGTTTCAGGATCGAACCGATCAAGGCAGCGATGTGCAGGAGCAGCTGACTGTTATTGAATTGGATCCTAATCGTGATCGTGATTTTTCCGACGCACGAATCAAGATGAGTCTGCCGGTTGGTGCGAGTCAAGTGGAAGGGCATTCTGGGCATCATTCGCTGACCTTAGACGCCTACGGTCGCTATGCGATCTTTACTGAACCCGCAGAAGGCATCATCAATGTGATGTCTCTGCAAAACTTCACCGTCGTCGCAAAGTTTCGCGTTGGTGGAGTTCCTGACAACATCATTGCTGTGGGAGCTCCAGAGTATATTCACTAACGCTGTTCACAAGAAACATCGAGGCAATGCCTTGATGTTTTTGTCCATCCGCAGGGTGACCAATGCTTGTTTGGGTTCGTCTTGTTTTGAGTTGCAGTTCGGCTGTTCTTAGCGTTGTGAGCGGATTCACCTTGCGGAATACGCGTAAGCGTATTTGGGTTTAACGCCAGATGTGATTTGGTGAACTACGAGTCGGTTTTTGTTTCAGCTTTCGACGCTTTTTCCTTCATCTTGTCAATCACAAGCTGCCAATCTGCTTCTTGGTGAAGGACAGTGAGATCAGGGTCGGCCAAAGCATGTTCGGGGTCCGCGAATCCAGCTTCTCGATCCACAGACTGGTTCAATAACACGAATGCGTTTTTCAGATACAGCGTTCGTTGCTGATTCGTGTCAGCCTGTTCTGCTGCTCGACTGTAAGCACAGGCGGTGTTGTACAACACGTTGGTTCGAACCGGTGTTGGTAGGTCTGGAACTTCTTCTTCAGTCTTTTGGATATGTTTTAGACCCTCTGCAACATTGCCTTGGCGAATCATTGTCAATGCAATAAAGCTTTCTGTGACAACATTGTCAGGGGCAGTTTTTCGAGCTTGTTGCAATAGCTCCATTGCCTCTTCAAGCCGATCTGATCTCATGCAAATCGACGCGAGTGACGTCATGGCCGATGCGTCGAAGGGATCGGATTCAAGGATTGATCGATAGATTGCTTCGGCTTGGTCATTCGCTTGATGCTCGGCAGCCTGTTTCATTCTTTGGTAGTTCGGCGAAGCGTTGAGGCGTCTTTCTTTTGTCTTTACAGCAAGTGCATGGAGCTCTATGAGAGGTGATTTTTCAAGGCGATTCAAGAAAGACAAGACTTCTGGATGGTTCAGTTGATCTAAATAAGAAACATAGGAATAGATCGATGATGTCACTGTGCGAGTAGGGCGAGTGGTTTTGATGTCCTTGGCGAGTTCCGTTTTTTCGATGGTCTTGCGAGCTTGGTCTAAAAGTTTCACGAGCAAGAGTGAAGATTCTAGGGAATGATCGCGCGGCAAGATTCGAAAAACATCTCGGGCGGATTTCGGAAAGGCAACCACATATGCTTCTGCGAATTCATAGTAACGTGGATGCTGCTGTTGTCTTAATTCTTCCAGCAGTTGAGGTTGGCGAGAGCGAATGAGGTCGCTGAAACCGTCTAGGATGGAATCCATTTGCTGAGGAGTGGCCCCTCGAAAAGCAGCCGCATATGCTAGCGTTCGTGAGGGAGAAGATAACGTTCTATCTTCGGCAAGTTCCAGTAAACGTTCGGTGTACTCAGGTCTTGGAAACTGCTTGATCGTTGAAAACAGACGGTTTGAGTAACGACGTGAAGTGGACGCTCGTTGCTGAGCAGATTTTGGCTGCTGTTCTTTCTGTTCCTTGTCGTCAACAGAAGTCGATGGCTTGGCCAGTCGTTGAGTGATATAGCTTTTGACCAGTTGTGAAATTTGAGTCCCTTTGGTTTCCGTTAGATAGGCGAGTAGTTCATCCTGAATGTACGGGTCCTTCACTTTCAACAAGTAGTCCGTTGCGAAATCGTCAAATTTTGGGTTGGATTTGTTTCGCAGGAATTTCAAGGCCTGAAACAATGTGTTGTTTCGGGAGGATGAACTTTGAACAGTAGAAACTCCTACTGCATTACGTCCTCTTGGAATCGCTATCTGAATTCTACCGACTGGCCGACCCGCCTGTGGTTCTGACGTTGTTTGTGTTGTTCCGAGTGGCAAGGGAATGCCTGAGGTTAATTCGATCAACCGCCTTTCGACATAAGTGACTAGAATTGGTGTGAAGCGGTAATCGTCTTCCTTGAGAATGGCCTTCGCGACATCTGTTTCCCACGCGACATTCCCTTCGAGTTCTTCCCACAACTTCGACATGGTGGAAATCGCCGCTTGAGGTGCTGACTTGATAATCGACCCAATGGCTGCTCGAGACACGGTTGAGTTGGGGCTCCTCGCGAGTTTTTCAAGAAGCTGTAAGGTAAGGGGGGAAGCAGATCGGTGAAGTTCTGCAGCGAGCAATTTTTGTTGCTTCACGTCGTTGGCTGCTAAATCGAAGATCTGCTGCAAACGCTCATCAGAAATTCGGTCCAGATTCGTTTCCAAAGCTGCGCGACGAATGCCTTCTGATGCGTTTGTTAAGGCCACTTCGAGCTCATCCACTGGAATCAGCTGAAAGACGTCTCGTAAGGATGCCGCAACTGCTGATGGCAAATCAGGCTTTCGAATTTCGGCATAGCGGTATGCGGCAGGTCGGTATGTCGAAGGCTGCACGACATACAGCGTGTCAAATTGAACTGAAGATGTCTGCCCGTTGGAAACCTGAACCCGAGGGTTTGGCGGTACCGCCTTCGACGCAGACTGCAACCAAGCATCAACGGAATTGACTGATACAGAATTGCTGCTTACGGCCCATGTGTCTTTTACTGCAACGAATTCTACAATGGCTCGTTTGATGCCAGCGTCTTTTACCTCTTTGAAGGTCTCTTCCAGAACCCAGACGGCGAATCCGTCGACTGGTCGTTTCAAACTGATCACGCCCAGCATGTTCTTGGGGCCAATTGCCTTCCATGTGCATTGAGACGTTTTTCGAATGGCATCATTGAGTTTCACATCCAAGACCTGATCTTGAATGTTGAACTTCATGAGAAGTTTTGGTTCTTTAGGGGATGCGTATGTCAGCGAAAATCTCAGCCATCCTGTTTTGACTTTACCAGGTTTCAACGTCAGAGGTTTGCTGTCAATCAAGGACTTCTGTCGACCAACGGACATGTTGGATGTTTGGTCCGCACATACGGCTTTGATATCTTCCAAACTCAGTGACATTTCGGCGTTGGTGAGATTTTGGACCGTTAAGTTAACGGACACATAGCCATTCATTCGATCTCGTCTGGAAACGCCCTGCAGAAACACTTGATGAATGGAAACCTTAAATTGGCTTGCAATTTCAGCAACGTGATCTTCGGCCAATAAGGAGGATGAATGGCAAGTCAGGGCCATCCATACCATCGCAACCACTGACACCAAGCGAAACCGACGCGCTGGTTCAGATTTTTGAATCGGTGTTTTTGTGGAAGACAACGCACGATTTACGACGCATTGTCTCCAAGCAGAATTTGTTTGATTCATGGTCATTGCAATGTCACCCGATCCGCCACCCGAATCAACAGGTCAGCGGACTCACTCGTTTTTGATGGTGTGTCCATGTCATCTGTCACATGTGTCGTCCGTCACGACAACACATGTTAATCATCACTAGGCTTGGTGACCATTGTTCTCACGAGAGATCTTGTGAAGAGCCCCAGCTTCCTGAAAACCAGCTTGCTACAGCCGGAAATACATGCCTGATCGGGGCATTTCCGGAAGCGTCGGGGCAAAACGTCTTTCCTTGGCTATGGCTGAAACATGAAGCAGACTGCAGTGAACCTAGGAATTGATCGCATCTTTTGAGGCAGGAAAGTGAGCAAAATCATTTGTTCTTCTGGGTTTGGCACGGATGACTTCATCGCAAATTGACTTCAAACCGAAGGCTGACATGTTATCTGTTCGTGGAGCAACTTGTGCATTACGAGCTCAAGTGATTTCGCTCAAAGTTGGACAGGGCGAGATATTGAGACTCATTTTGCGGTTTCAGCTCAATGCTTCCTCAACAGTTATTTTGCCACGATCGTATGTTCGTCGCGGCAAGTTGTTCATTTTACATGCAGTTGATACGGCGCACAAAAAAAGCTGCAGGTGGTGACACCATGCAGCTTGTGGACTGAGCTTGTGCTGAGGACAAACCTTGTTGCAATTGCTAGGCAGCTGATGACAGAGGGCGTGATTGTTGAGCAAAGTGGATCCAGTCTGTGACTTCTTCAAGATCCGGTTTCGATCCCCCTCGAACAATTCGCTCGCCTTCGCTTGTGTCTGAAAATGGTCCGACGAGGGCCATTAAATCAACGGGTCGTTTCGCAGCCAATTGCTCGGGTTCAGTGACTCCACAAGCAACCAGAATCTGAACATCATGACCTCGAAGCTCTGGCACTTGGCAGATTAAGCGAGACTGATTTTGCCACTGTCGAATTGTATCCGCTGTGATTCTTCGATTGTCCAGTTTGGTGGCAACAGCTTCGGCATCTGCGTTGAGTAGGTCATCGACTGTATAGATGTCAACGCGAGACAACCGTTGGGCCGTCTTTGGGCCAATGCTTGGTGCCGCGTCAATGTCGCTGGACCGATTTAAGAAAAATCGCAGTTCACGACCTGCTGATTCGTCCTTCGAATTCGCAGAGTGAGTTCGGTAAGACGATGAATGCCGAGCCAACCGTTGGCGACGTTTGGCCAATCGTTCGTCTCGATGTCTTCTGTCAGTGGCAGACAATCGAGGACGTCGTTGACGAACAGATGTGCGACCACCGTTGGATGAAATTCGAGCACGTCGAGACGATACGGATGACTGCCCTGTTCGAGCACGTCGGCTGGCATCCGTCGGTGAATTGAAACCGTCAGACGCTCCTACAAAATAGCGAGATCGTGAATGGCGAGCTTCAGATAACGATCGAGCGTGTTGAGACCAGCGAGTCCAGTTGATCGCCTGTTGACGATCGATCTGTCGACCTGATCGGCGAAAGCGTTGCCCTGCAGTACTGTTTTGAAATGCGGTGACTTGGTCATAAACTGTTTCTGGTCGCATTCGGCTGAGTTCCACAGGGTTTTGAATGCCTGCGGCGTACAGCAGTTCGGCGTCGCTACGTCGTAGCATGGGCACCTGGGTCGAGAGTTCAGCTTGACCTCGCCATGCTCGAATTCGATCTCGAGAAATCGAATAGCCACATTGTCGAAGACGCGATTCCAGTTCTTCCGTGGGCAACGTCAGCAGTGTATCCACTTCATTGACTTCGGCCGCACGCAAAGCTTCCAATTCTGCTACTGACAGTCCGCACAGATCTTCAATCGTGTGGTCGACTTCCAGATAGAATAGCCAATTGGTTTGGTCGTTTATCTGAGCCACTGGTTGCTGAATAACGGGAGGTGGAATCACTGGTTGAGGTGTCGGAGGGACGGGGACAGGCGGAGCTGTTACTGGCATTTGCATCGAAACAACGGGAGCATCTTCCAACGTTCGAATCGTTGCTTGTCGACGACGGAATAAATCCAATACGTCGTTCTGGCACGTTAGGAAAATAATTTGCTGACCACTGGCCGCAATTTCCATCAGCAAGTCGGCGACAGCGGCTGCTCGTTCGTCATCTGATGTAATAAAGACATCATCTAAAACCAGAGGGCAACGTTCTGTTGATTCCGCTCGAACCTGAATCAACGCAAGACGCAAGGCTAAGGCGGCTTGGTCTCGTGTGCCTCGGCTAAGCTGTTGCAGGCTTTGAGGACGCGACGATTGTCGAGTCTCCGCCAAAATGGCTGTTCCCTTTGCGTCAGCCATTAAGCGATAACAGTCTCCATCAGTCAAGCGGTTGATGTACTTCGACGCAAGGTCTAATACTGATTGTTGGCGACGTTCACCGAGTCGGCGCAGAACTTCCTTCAGTTGAGTTTCAGAGGTGTTCAACACTTCGATTCGTTGCTGAGCAATCACGATTTCTGCGTCCAATGCCGCAACTTCAGCCTGCACACGATCCACATCATGCAAACTCGCCACAGGTTTCAGGCGAGTGCGAAGCTCATTCAGTTCGATCTCTAGTCGTTGGATCTGATTGAGATGTTCCGACCGCTGGTGTTGCAGCCCGCTGAGTTCCTGTCGCAGACGAGCCAGTTGCTGTTCTGTTTCTGGAATTGATCCGTCTGCCCAAGCGGCTCGATTTCGCCCCGCTTGATGCCCACGTGATTCGCAAGCTGCGAAGCTGATGTGTGAGTCGCTTAGAACGTTTTCGCTGCGATTCAATTCAGCCGTTAAGGCTTCAATTCTTCCTTGGACAATCGCTTGAACTTGATCTGCATCTTGCAGGGCCTTGTGAGTCAACGCTGATTCGATCGCTGCTTCATAAGAACCAAGTTCTTGTGTATGTTGATTGAGATATTCACACAGGCTATGAACTTCGTCTCGCACATGTTGGGTGACAATGTCGGAATTCAGTTCTGAGGTTCGTCCCAATGCTGTGTGTTCCAAGGCTGTATATCCCAAGACTGTGCCACTGGTGTCGAGTGATTCGACGCGTTCTTCTAGGCGATTGACGAGGGCTCGAATTGACTTCAATGAATCGGAGGCTTTCAGTCCTTCTGTGCCTGTTGGTTGATGAGGCAAAAGTGACACTTCGGATTGGATGTCATTTCGGATTGACTTCCAACGAGCCTGTTTTTGTCGCAGCCCATCAAGTTCTGATTCAATCTGTTGGCGATTTAAGTTGACGACGTTGCGGCGACGCAAACGTTCGAGAAGTTCTTCCAGACGCAGAATTTCAGCCTGTACTTCAGAAATTCGTCGATCGAGTCCAGCAACGGCTGCTCGCAGTTCAGCAATGCGGCGTTCAAGTTCGGTAATTCGAGCTGGTATGGTTGGATCAGCTTCTCGCATCTGAGCCAACTGTCGCAAGCGAACGTTTCGTTGGTTATTCAAATCTGCAAGCCGAGACCGAAGGCCGAGATCTCGAGTTCCACCATCACGTTCCGTCACAACTTTTGTGATCGCATGTTCTGTTCGGTGAACCTCGCCATCGTTGATGGGCCGCCCGTTGTCTTCAAGACATAGGCGCGACAGGAGGTCAAAACGAGCCGCTTCTTGATCACCAACACTGAAGATCTCTTGATAAACAGTTTCGTGAACCCATGAAGGTAAGCGGTTTCCTTCAAATTCGGTGGGTGTACCGTGAGGAATTTCAGTGGAAGTCAAGGCTGTCGAGCGACCACGATTGCGTTGTCGATGCAGTCGAAAAGACCTGTGATCTTCTTGCAAAGTGACTTCACCACCAAAGTCGGAATCATTCGGGTGAAAACCTGTGTGGTCTGAAGTAAAACCAAAGAGTAGGCCGCGAAGAAAGGCGACCAGCGTCGTCTTTCCACTTCCATTGCCGCCATAAACCAGAGTCAAACCAGAAGGGAGGTCGGCCAGTCCAGTCTTCTTAAGAACACCGAATGAGTCTACTTGAATGCCTGTGAATTGCATGACATGCTTCCTGATGAGTGATCGAAAAGTGATCTTTGTAAGAATCTGAAGGTTGGCCCGACAGAGAATTCAAAAGTGGCGATCATGGCGTTTGCTGACGTCGCCCAAACGTTCGATTAAGCGGCTTCTTGAAGTGCGGCCAAGCTGCATAGCAGTGCTGGTGTTACGGTCTGGAACTGACCGTGATTATATTGGACGTCCTTGGCAATCCCCTCTAGCAAGCTCACTGAAGGAGATGCCTGATTCACGATGTCGATTGACGACTGTTCGGAAAATCGAACAGACCGCGGCCAGACTCCTTGATGTCCCGAATGCAAATCTGTTCGCAAAGCGGCCAATAGTTCAGACTCTTCTAAGCTTCTTGCATCATGGCTACCGCGACATTCCAACGCTGTTGTGATGACCCAGTCTACTAAAACGGTTTCGGTGGAATGACGTCTTAAGTTTCGTGACGCCATGGCGATTTCTTCAACCAAGCGTCCAGGGCTGGTTCGGCCGTCAATTGAAAGGCGTTCGGTGGCGTAGCGAATCGAACTGACGTCGACAGGTGTTGTTTGAATTGTCTGCGAATCCAAGTCCGTGGAAACAACCACGCAGTGACCATTCCATTGTTCCACAGGTCCGACAGACTGAATGGCGCCCGCCGTTGATTCATAGTGATTGCGAGAACGGTGTTCAGGATGAACGTCAACGGCTGTTCTGCTGAATGCGTGGTAGTGGCACGCCGCGTCAGTGTGATTTGCATTGACGCCATCAAACGAAATCACAAGGTCATTTCGATGGATGGACGAAGCCACACTTGCTGTTAGTCGTGTTTGGCCTGTGGGCATTGGACTGGCGACTAAAGTTTGCTGCCGATCAACAACCATATCACAAACCTGACGAAGCGCGACAGCTTGTGTTTCGTGATCAGATACCGCCACGATTTGAATGCCTGCTCGCCGTGCAACGGCAAACTGTTCATTCAGCCATGCACAAGCAATTTCAAGGTCTTCTTGGTTATCTGTGACGCCGCCAGCGATCAAGAGAAAGTCGGCTTGTTCGGTAATTGCTGTTTCGATTGTTTGTCGAGTGGCTCGGCGAGTCGCATCGGTTAAAGCTTCTTGAAGCCAACCGGGAGCCGCAGCGATGCCCTGCAAAGAAGCCGCAAGACGCAAGTAATCGGTATGGATAAATCGGATCGTTGACATGGATGCCTCCCTGCATCAGGTGTTTGCGATCGGGCACCGTGACTGAAACGTTCAAAGTCACCAGCGCCGCTGTTCGGGGAAGCTAGGCGATTTGCAGCCTCTCGCCAAGACCAGAAACGGCACTTTTTGCTGAATTACAACAGGTCTGGCCATTTTTGCTACATGCTGGGCCACTTGGCTGTCTCTCTCAAGCGAGATTGAGTTTGGGCCTCGAGTGCAAATCTGGCGACGCCAGCTGCTTCAGGTAATCAATTGAAGCAGCTTGTGAAGTATTTGGGGCTGTCGTTTTTTGCGTGGAAACTTCTGAGCTGTGCCCAAGATTTTGAGGCCACAAATATTGAGAAGTTGCTGCAGCGGATTGGAGCCTAACGGCTATCCCGGAAGGTCGAATGAGTGTCAGTCGATTTCCTTAAGCCGCTTTTCGAGTTCGGCAGCGCGGTCCTGATGTATCTGCATTTTGGCGACGACGAGCAAGACGTTGCTGTTCCGCATGATTTAATGCGCTGGTTCGCAGCTTTGTGAAGGAATTCTTCATCTGAGTTGCGTCTGCAAAGCGATGGCGAGGATCAACGGCCAGTGATTTTTTTAACCACGCAATCATGTTTGGTTTGAGCTTATTTGTGAGTTTGGTGTGTCCTGCCATGGGCCAATGAAAAGGCCACTCAGGCCACTCACCAGACATCATTCGATAAAACATCAGTCCGAGCGAAAAAACGTCGGATGAACATGACGGGCGTCCCATTGCTTGTTCTGGAGCCATATAGCCCACGGTTCCCGTTCCTGCGGCTCGCATGGACTGTCGAGCTGTTTTGGCGATGCCAAAGTCACCCAAGCACACTCTTCCGCCCTCAAACATGATCACGTTTTCCGGCTTAATGTCACAGTGAATGACTTTGCGAGAGTGAGCAAAACTGACGGCTTGAAGCAGCTGACTGGCAATTGAAATTGTGAGTTCGAATGACATGCGGCGAGTCATTCGGTCTCCCAGCGTTTCAACTCCGAGTGGAAATACGATCACCAACATATCATCAATGATGCTGGCGTCCTTGATTTTTAAGATGCCCGGATGATCCACTGATTCAACCAATCGAGCTTCTCGGCGGAATGTGTTGAGTAGGTCACTTCCCGATACGCCTTCATGCGGAATTTTTAGCGCGACACGGCTGCCCATGACAGTATCCATTGCCTGAAAGACGCTCGCAAAACCACCTTCTCCGAGGCGACGTTCGATGCGAAATTTTCCAAGCCGTTGGCGCAATCGGATTTTGGCGGTTGCTGTTGACATCAATGTCTCGGGGGGCAGGATGCGAATTCGATTGAAGTCACCCTTGGTGTTGTCGATCGTTCGTGATGACAAGAAGCGGGTGCGTGAAATACGACTATCGGTCAAAACGGTCTGTGACCGGCACGATGAGTGGAATTTCCAAATTTTCGAGGTCGGAAAGGTAAACGGCTGCCCGCAAGGTCAACAACGTTTGTGAATTTGGGGAAAGTCTGAGGCCACTTTGAAATTTGGCCAAGTTGTGCGTCAGGTCAAATGAGGCTTCTTTAAGCAACGATTGTGTTGATTGACTACGTCTTGCTCCCTCCCTGAAATCTGCAACGGCACAGTCACC
>CAYTUE010000046.1:2975-4261 GCA_964441085.1 uncultured Planctomycetaceae bacterium | reverse complement strand
GCAACGGCACAGTCACCTGCAATGGCCAGTCGCCTGCTACTGGTTCTGTGTGGCTGCAATGGAAGGGAATGACAGGTTTTTTCACACTTTTGAGCTGTGTCGATGCTGCCAGACTGGGCTCTGAGACTTGTTTTGTCGCCCGCAAGGGGCGTTTTTCGCTGATGCCGACATCAAGAATTGCAGAAGGAGGCAGGGACTACTTGACCGCAAATTCCACTCACACTTATACTTCGGGCAACTCGGGTTGTATCCGAGCTGCTTGATGAAAACTGTCATTTCATCATCAAGCCATCTTATTTGCTAACACTTCATCAACTCTGCCCCCATGTCCGACATCCAATCTCCTGAGTCTGAACATATCGAAGAGCAAACCGCATTAGAAGCGGTTCTAAGAAAGGCAATGGTTTGGGTTTCTGCAAACCTGACCACGGTCATTTATGCTCTGGCTGGAATCTTGGCGATTGTTGCCATTTTTGTTTACATGAACCGAGCATCTGCTGGCAATACAAAAGCGTCCAACCTTTTGTTGACTGCAACTTCGCCTGAAGAATATCAGGACATTGCTGATAGCACTCCAGATAGTCTGCTGGGCATGTGGACTCGACTGCGTCAATCCGAGTTTCTTCTCGGAACAGCAATCACGAATATCTTTTCGAATCGTAAACAAGGCATGGAAGATCTGGCATCTGCTAAAGCTGTCTATGAAGATCTTGGCAATCAAGATGGGTTGCCAACGCAGGTCAGAGAACGAGTTCTCATCGGATTGGCTCGAATTGCTGAGTGGGAATGCGACGGAAGTCCCGAATCCATCAAGACAGCCATCGCTGCTCAGCAGAAGGTTCTGGATGCGTTTCCTGATTCCATGGTCATGGATTATTGTAAGGCTCGAATCGCTCGACTGCAGAAGCCGGAAGCTGCTGAATTTTATCAATGGTTTGTGACGCTAGCCCCCAAGTCGGCAGTGACGGGCGGTGGTCCTGGGACAGTTCCAGAGATTCCTGATGGGCTACTTCGCAACATTCCAGATGCTTCCCCAAACAGTACCGACGAAGGTACGGAACCGGAATCCGTGGAGCCTGCAGACACTCCCCCCGAAACAGTAGAACCCGAAGCAGCAGAACCGGAATCCGTGGAGCCTGCTGATGAAACGCCAGCAGAAGCTGAGACGCAGGCTCCGATGACCGAAGAGGGCCAGCCCAAGGAAACTGAAGAAGCACCTGCAGCTGAAGAAGCAGCCGAAACTGAAGAAACCGTCAAAGAAGAGTCATCAGCAGATGCCACAAAAG
>CAYTUE010000046.1:0-2875 GCA_964441085.1 uncultured Planctomycetaceae bacterium | reverse complement strand
AGCAGATGCCACAAAAGTAGACGACGTCAAAGAAGATGCTGCAAAAGTCGAAGAACCAGCGGAATCAGAAGCTCCGAAGTCTGAGCCAGAAGCGGCGAAATCGGATGGGGACAATTGAGTCGTCGGAAACCGAAACGAGATACTCATACAGAAACTCGTCAAAACGAAGTGAAGCCGGGTGTGAATTCGGCTTACAGGCTTCCCAATTCCGAAGATCCTTCGTTCGGTGACTTCACGAAAGAAACCGAACTTGGGGATCCCGCTCAGGTAACAGCATTCACTGAAGGCTCCCAAGATGCGTCGCCACATTCTGGCGACGTTGCCTCATCTTCTCATGAAGATTTACACTCCAATCATTCTGAACCGGATTTGCTTCTGCCTGAAGCAGGCGAAGACGGTTTGGTGAAGCTGACCGTGGAATCTCGGGCTCATGGTTGGAGATTGGACCATTATCTCAGTCGACTGTTTCGCAATCACAGTCGAGGTCAGCTGAAAAAGAGCATCGATAGCGGAGATATCGTTTTAAACGGACTGCAGGCGAAGGCCAGTCGACGTTTAAAAGTCAACGATCGAATCGACGTGCGTCTCACAGATGCCGATGCCACATTCTTTGAGCCAGAAGCCATCCCGCTGGATATTATCTACGAAGATGATTACTTCGTGATTGTGAATAAGCCTCCCGAGATGGTCGTGCATCCGGGGCGTGGAGCCATGTCGGGAACGTTAACGTCTGCTTTACAGTATCACTTTGATCAGCTCAGTGATGTGGGCGGACGTCACCGACCGGGCATTGTGCATCGGTTGGATCGAGACACCACGGGCGTGATTTTGGTTGCCAAAGACAATCAAATTCATCAGCAAATCAGTCGCCAGTTCGAACAGCGTACTGTGAAAAAAGAATATCGAGCCATCGTTCGAGGTGTTCCGGAACTGGAATCCGACTTCATTAAAACTCACGTGATGACTCATAGTCGTTCTCGTGAAAAGATGATGGTGTGCGCTGCGTCCGAACGATCTCGCGAAGCGGTCACGTTTTATCACGTTGCCGAAAAGTTTGCCGGCTTTGCCTTGATGGAACTGAAGCCGCATACCGGAAGAACTCATCAACTGCGAGTTCATATGTTGCACATCGGTAATCCCATTGTGGCCGACAAAATGTACATCGGTGATGGCACCTTTACCACAGGTCATGTTAAAACCGGAGCAGCCTCAGGTGACGTATTGATTGCTCGCCAAGCATTGCATGCTTATCGGCTCACAATCAAGCATCCTGTGTCGAACGAAACGATGACGTTTGAAGCACCGTTGCCGGACGATTTTCAAAGAACCTTGGATACTCTTCGCAGCATCGCGTCTGTTGAAAACGCGAAGTGAATCGGTGAAGAATCCGAGGGGCAAGCAAAATCTTTTGTTATTGTCCGGCTCGAAAATTCGTTCACGTTTGCCCATGAATCAAGTCGGGCAGAAGAGCATCTCGCAGGCTGGCAGCATCAATCTGTTGTGCTGCTTTGTCGCTGGATCATGTCTTGAAATGCGAGCCAGCCATCCAGCTGCTGAGGTGTGAGTGTGGCGGGACGGCCATTGTCCAGTCGATGTTGGACGGATCGCAGCCACCGGCGAGTTGTGCGAGGCAAGCGAACTCCTTCGTTGACGACGAGTCCCAGCACCTGCTGCCGCTGATGGGAGCGATAGACTTTGAGTTTGCCGGAACCGTGCATTGTGTATCCAAATTTGTCCAGCACTCGACGAACTTCCTGGATAATGCCTCGAATTCGACGACCGCTTTTGCGGCCAAATGACATGGTGATGTCGTCTGCATAGCGGCTGAAGTGACCGTCGTGAGCCGCTGCGATGGATGCAAGAATCTCGTCCATTCCGTAGTTCACAAGGCTACTCAGCCGAGGGCTGGTGGGAGCACCTTGTGGCAGAAATCCGTTGTAGGTGGTGAGTTCCGCGAGCCGCTTGGCGGCAGCAGTGTTCCAGCCAATGTACTGAAAGTAGTCCTGAATACGGTCCTGAGTCGTGCTTTCAAAAAACCGACGAACATCCATCTTAATGACAACAAACTGATGTGCATGAGGAGCGGCAGCATCGACGATGGATGTGTGGGGTTCGAATCCATAGCAAAATGGATGACTGGTTAACGCGCCGAGAAGCCGCTTTAAAATCTTACGTTGAAGCTGTTTGGAATCATCGTCAGGCACCTGAAGGTACCGAGTTCCTCCGTCCTGTTTGGCGATTCGAACTTCTTGATAGGTTGGACGAATGGCCTCTATGGCTTCGACAGGCATGTCCAAGCGATCTGATAAATCCGCCAACGTGTATTTGCGACGTTTTTTTGATGGTGTTCGTCGAGCAGCGTTTGCTTGATTGGAATCAGCTGATGGGACTTTGCCTGTAGCGAAAAACTGGCGGAGGAAAACCGCAGCGACGATTCCCAGAGTGAGCAGCCCTGTAACCGCGATCACCCAAAAAAAGATCTCATCCATGACATCTCACAATCGAACGGATGGAAAAGGAATGAAAAGCGAGGCCGAAGCCTCGCTGATCCTGCCCAACGGTCGGAGACCGTTGCCTGAGATTTTCTGGATGCGTTGCACATCCCGGCTGACGAAACATCAGCCCGTGCCGAAGCACCACCAGGATCATCCGTACAATACCCCCTTTTGGCAATCAGGGGAATTCTGATCCGAGAGTTTTCGTCCGATCGTTTTTGTCGGGCCAGCCCAGCCTGTCTCAACAGGACCGACCACTTGAGTTGTTTTGGTTACGATTGAGTGGGCTAAAGTCCCGTCATTTGCTTCACTGGGGGATTAATCACCACTGGGGGATCAATCACCAATGTGGGATCGGGCCAACGGCCCGGCGGTTTGCT
>CAYTUE010000045.1:26557-30423 GCA_964441085.1 uncultured Planctomycetaceae bacterium | reverse complement strand
AACCAACGATTCTATGCAAACGGCTTCCCGAGGAACGATTTCTGCTGGCTCGGCCACAACTTGCTCGGTCACAACTGGCTTAGCCACAACGGGCTGGCGAAGTGCCTTTGTGGCAATCACGTTGCTTTGCGTGCCGCTTGCAGTATCTGCGTGGTATCAGTTTTCTGAAACCGAGCTGCCGATTTTGTCCATTCAGGCAAATCGCCCAGCGCTCATATTTTCTACCTATCTGTATCATCATGGCGAACAGCCGATTGAAGCGACGTCTCGATTAAGGACTGAATTTCGCTTCCGCAACGATGGCGATTCGCCCGTGCATATTAAACGAGTGGAACGCAGCTGTGGGTGTATGAATCCCATGTTGAGTTCTCAGGATGTCAATCCCGGAGAAATCGCATCGCTGCTGGTGCCGATTTCAACCGTCAATCAACAGCCGGGAGCCAAGGAATTTATGTTGACGGTGCACTACACCGATCCCCAACCTCGGCAAGCGAACCTGATCATTAAAGCTGTCTTTCCTGAACAGATGGTGATTGTGGAACCGAAGGCTTTGTTTTTGTCTCAACGAACCAGTTCCAAAATTCCGTTTTCTGTTCGAGTCAGCGATTTTCGAGACCAGCAGCTGCAAGTCACATCTGTGGTTTCCACATCGGACTTTGTCGACGCGACATTAATTCCGTCTGCGACCACCGCTTTAACGCCGATTGCAGATCCCGTTTTTAATGAGCCACAATTTACTGAATCTTCAGCTGGTTTGATTCAGCAAGCATCATTCGATTCATCTGAAGATACGTCTGCGGATGTGCAACTGATCGATCATGCTGATTCAATTGCGACTCCCCATTCGACATCTTTGGCAACAATTGAAGGCACGGTTGCGGGCAATCTTCCTGCAGGGCGGCACCATGTTTTGGTCGCAGCAGAAACATCTGACCCCGACTATCCCATCCTTACGATTCCGATGATGATTACTGGGCCCGCCTATCCTGTCGGGCAAGAAGTTCAGATGACAAGTTCAGTGATTCAGTTGGTGGCGAGTGAAGAAACGGGAGCACGTCGGCAAGGACAGGTCGCGTTTAATTCTCCCGCAGAATGGCAATTTGCCGAACCTCAGGCTTGGCCCGAGCAACTGCAGGTGACTTTGAAAACGTCTCCTACGCCTGTTCCCGGTCGAGCCAGCACAGTGGTGCAGGTGGCATTGAATGAACTGCCGACGAAACAGTTGAAGGAAGGTGTGATTTCCATTCCTACCAAAGATGGCAAGAATTGGGTGACTGTGAAAATCACATTTTTGTGGCCGTAATTTGGCGACGATTGCCATCATGACGTCGCAGCAAAACGGCGGGATTGACTGCCAACACGGTGCATTCCATGAGACTGTCTGTGCTGCCAACAATGTTCTTTTGGGAGGCGGGCTCGATAAACTTGCAGAGTCTGATTTCGGCACGCAATTTTCGGCACGCAATGGCCTCTCAGAGGCCGACTGCAGAAGATCGTGAGCGACCGACTTGGCAGACCGAACGCCGATCTGCAGTCATCGCCACGCCAGTCTCATTCGCTGGATTGGGACGACCAAACTGCCACTGGATCTGCAATTTGCAGTCTAACTTCTGAGGCTGATTCGGTTGAAATCTGTTTGGATTGGAAATCGGTCACCTGTGGTCGATAGAATTGGGCCAGCAAGTTCGGGGGCCATTCGGATGCTGCGATCAATCAAACTATACATCATTGTCGGGATATGAATCGATGAAGTGGCGAGGACGTGAGCAAAGTAGCAATGTTGAAGACCGTCGAGGAGTGTCACCTAAAATGGCGATGGGCGGTGGAGGCGGCATTGTTGCCATTATTGTCGTGCTGATTGTCAAATTAATGGGTGGCGGCCAAGGTGTTCAGCAGATGGCTGGCCAAATGGCTCAAAAAGCAGTCAATGGTCGACAAGCGGCTCCTGCAGAACCGGGCGCTGGAATTCAAGATGAAAACCGTGAATTCATTTCTGTCGTTCTGCGTGACACCGAAAAAATTTGGACGCAGCTATTTCGACAAGAACTTCGTGCTGCTTACACGCCTCCGAAGCTGATTATTTTTGAAGGCCAAACCAGTACTGCCTGCGGAACTGGTCAAGCAGCCATGGGGCCTTTTTATTGTCCCGCCGACCGGCAAGTGTATATCGATCCATCGTTCTTTGATGATCTGGCAAGGCGTCACAATGCTCCCGGTGACTTTGCTCAGGCGTACGTGATTGCACATGAAGTGGCTCATCATATTCAGAACCTTTTGCAGTACACTCGACCGGTCAATGAAGCTCGCCGATCAGGCAACGAACGGCTTTCAAACCAAATGTCTGTGCGTCTTGAACTTCAGGCCGACTATTTGGCAGGAGTTTGGTCTCATCATGCCCATAAGAACTACGGAGTGCTGGAAGAAGGCGATATGCAAGAAGCCATTCAAGCAGCCAACCAGATTGGTGACGATACTTTACAGAAGCAGGCCACTGGTTATGTGACTCCCGAACGGTTTACTCACGGCAGGTCGGATCAGCGAGTCAAGTGGTTTAAGAAGGGATTAGTAAGTGGTGATGTCAACGGCGCAAAAGCGTTGTTTCAAATTGCTTATGAACGGCTGTAGTCATTTTTTTAACACGACAGTAACCGCAACTGCTTGCTGATCACGAAATGGATGTCATGAAATACGTATTGATTATTCCCGATGGGGTTGCTGATGAAGGTCAGCCGTCGCTGAATGGTTTGACCCCCTTGCAGGCTGCCAAGATTCCGAATATGGACGCGGTCGCTGAAGCAGGAATCATTGGCCGAACAGACAATGTGCCCGCCAGTATGCCGTCGGGCAGCGATGTGGGAACCATGACGTTGTTCGGCTATGACACGTTGAAGTACCACACGGGGCGAGCTCCCATTGAAGCGGCTGCTCAAGGAATCGAATTGAATCCGGGAGACTGGGCGGTTCGCTGCAATTTGGTCACCGTTCAGGACGAACGCATGGTGAGCTTCACGTCGGGGCAATACCCGACTGATGCGGGCCAATCGTTGATTCAATTGTTGCAACAAGATCAAGGCGCAGATAGCCCTTGGAAGTATGTCGCCGGGGTGAGTTATCGAAATCTGTTGCTTTATCGGGCGGCTGGTGCGCAAGCGTCGTTAAGTTCAGACACCACCAGCACGCCTCCTCATGACATTACCGACCAACAAATCACCGATCATCTTCCCGCGGGGCCAGGAGCCGACGAATTAAAGAAGTTGATGGATCGCAGTCGAGTTCTTTTTGCGAACGCCGAAGTCAATCAACAGCGTATTGCTCATGGAGAGCATCCGGCGACTCAAACGTGGCTGTGGGGGATGGGCGAACGCCCCAACTTGCCACTGTTTGCGGAAAAATTTGGAGTTCAAGGAGCCGTGATTACTGCCGTAGATTTGCTTCGAGGAATGGGGCGATTGATCGGTTGGGATGTTGTTGAAGTGGAAGGCGCCACCGGCTATCTGGATACTGATTACGCAGCCAAGGGGCGAGCGGCCATTGAAACGTTAAAACGAGATGACATCGACTTTTTGGTTGTTCATGTGGAAGCAACTGATGAAGCCAGCCACGAAGGCGATGTGCAAGCCAAGCTGAAAGCCGTTGAAAGCATTGATCAGCATATTGTGAAACCCGTTCACGAATGGTTGAAGAATCAAGGCGATTATCGGCTGTTAATTAGTCCTGATCATCCCACGTATCTAAGAACGAAGACTCATAGCCACGGCGATTGTCCGTTTGCGATGTGCGGAACGGGAATCACGGCCAATTCGGGAACAACCTACGACGAAGTGGCCGCAGCGGCAGCAGATATCGGTTTGCCGGAAGGTCATCTG
>CAYTUE010000045.1:19978-26457 GCA_964441085.1 uncultured Planctomycetaceae bacterium | reverse complement strand
ACCGTGTTTGCTGCGATCAGGTGCATTCGAACTGCAAGACTGATTTCAGAGACTGTTTTTTGGCGTGTCTGAACTGAGAAATCAGCAGGTCAGCCGTTCAAGACATGGAAAACCTGCTGAAGTCGCCTAAGATTGATCAATCGAATAATGTCTGTGGCATTGCTGATTGCGGCGATGCATCGACTTCCTGTGATTCAGAACTCTGTGTCGGAGATATCCCTGTGGCTCGTACTCTTCCTGAACTGCCTTACGCTTACGATGCTCTTGAGCCTCATTTTGATGCCAAGACAATGGAAATCCACCATTCCAAGCATCACCAAGCCTACATTTCTAAAGTTAATGCGGCATTAGACGGCACCGAATACGCCGACAAGTGCATGGATCAGCTGCTGAAAGACATCGACAGTCTGCCAGCAGAACTGCAAGGTCCTGTTCGCAACAACGGTGGTGGTCATTCCAACCACGCGATGTTTTGGACACTGTTAAGCCCAACCGGCGGTGGAGCTCCTACAGGTGCTTTGGCAGCAGCCATCGAAAGCACATTTGGCAGCTTTGATGCATTCAAAGAAAAGTTCGCCACTGCTGCTGCAACTCGCTTTGGGAGTGGTTGGGCATGGTTGTCTGTTGATTCCACAGGGGCATTGGTTGTTGAAAGCACGGGCAACCAAGATACTCCCATTTCTCATGGTAACACTCCCATTTGCGGTTTGGATGTCTGGGAACACGCGTACTACTTGCATTACCAAAACCGTCGTCCCGATTACGTATCAGCGTTTTGGAACGTGGTGAACTGGGAAGAAGTTGGCAAACGCTACGACGCTGCCAAGGCATAGTTTCTGAATCCACAGAAACGGCCAGCCAGAAAAAAGACCAGGCCATCGAAATCCCAATTCCGGACTTCGGTGGCCTTTGTCTTTAATCGGGCTCAGATTATCTTGGCGGGCCAAGATGCCAATCGGCAAAACGATTGCACTTCGCTTGATGTGCAACGTTTCATGCCGCCGCCCAATCAACGCAACTCTTTCACACTTCATCATCAAACGACGTCGACATGCCTAAAGACTTTCTCAAAGGTGCCCAAGAAGAATACGACGTTGTCGTGATTGGAAGCGGGCTTGCGGGACTGACATCGGCCAACATTTTGGCGCGACAGGGACATTCGGTTCTTCTGCTAGAACATCACTACCAGCTGGGAGGCATGGCCACTTGGTTTAAAAGACGCAATGGCCATATCTTTGATATCAGCTTGCATGGTTTTCCGGTGGGCATGATCAAAAGCTGCCGCAAATACTGGAGCCAAGATATTGCGGATTCCATCGTTCAACTGAAGGGCGTCCGCTTCGAAAATCCTCAGTTTTCAGTGAACACCACGTTTACTCGAAAAGACTTTACAGACATCCTGACGTCTGAATTTCAAGTGCCTTTGGAAAACGTTGAAGCGTTTTTCAATAAGGCTCGTAGCATGAATTTTTACGACGATCAGCACCTGACCACACGAGAATTATTTGAAGAATTCTTTCCTGGTCGAGACGACGTGGTGCGACTGTTGATGGAACCCATCACCTATGCCAATGGTTCAACATTGGATGATCCCGCGATTACATATGGCATTGTGTTTAGTAACTTTATGTCGAAGGGCGTCTACACGTTTCAAGGAGGAACGGATGCTTTAGTCACCAAGATGAAGGATGAGATGGTGGCGAACGGAGTCGACGTGCGGATTCGCACGTTGGTTGAAAGCATCGAAATCGACAAAGACCGCAATGTGCAAGCAGTTGTCGTCAATGGGAAACGAATTCGTTGCAAGGCCGTTGTTTCCAACGCCAATTTAAAATCTACTATTTTAAACTTGGCTGGCCCCGCACACTTCGACCAAGATTACGTCGACAAAGCCGAAGCGATTCGCTTAAACAGCAGTAGTTGCCAAGTTTATATGGGTTTAAAGCCGGGCGAACACTTTGACAATTCAGTGGGCGACTTGTTGTTTCATTCAGAACACAACGGTTTCGATATCGAATCAATTTTAAGCATGAAGGTCAGCAGCCGGACATTTAGTTTCTACTACCCGGATACTCGACCAGGCAGCGATCGTTCTTTGATTGTGAGTTCCACCAATGCCAACTTCAAAGACTGGAATGATCTGTCTGAAGAAGATTACGAAGCGGCAAAGCGAGACCTAGAAGAAACGACTTTAGATTGCTTGGAACAGTACGTTCCCGACATTCGCCAGAAGCTGGACCATATTGAATGTGCGACTCCCAAGACATTCATGAGATACACTCGACATCTTGCTGGAAGTTCCTTTGGAACTAAGTTCGAAGGATTGCAGATTAGTAAGGATCTGCCGAGTCAAGTCAGCGGTTTGTATCACGCAGGTTCCGTGGGAATCATCATGAGCGGTTGGTTAGGAGCCGTCAACTACGGAGTCATCGTGAGCAACGATGTGGATAAGCACTTGGCAGGGACTGCTTGAATCTGTCGTTCGTCGTTCATTGTTCCGTCGTTCACCGTTCTGTCGTTCACAGCTCCGTGCCATTCGGCCTTTGGTTAACCCGAATTTCGCGATGACTGCTGTTCGTCCTCGTCTTCAATCCAAGTTTCAGCCTGTGTCACGAATTCCTCGTCCATGCCCGCTTTTCGTCTTGCTTCTGCTTGAAACTGGTGTCCGCGAGCTTTCGAAGGGCGCATTGGCCATTCGAGATTTTGCTGCCATGCTTCGAAGTCGCTTTGATCAGGGTTCTTCCACTTTCGCAGCCACGTCATTCCAAATTCGACGTGCTGAATTTCGTCGTTGTGAATGGATTTCATAATGGACGCGCTTTTGGTGTCTCCGTGTTTTTGAAAGATGGCTTCCAGTTCCACAGTGTGATCTAAGTTGGCTGCTTCAAACACCAATGGCAGTCCGGCGATGTATTGCAAAGCCGACTGATAGGACATCGACTTTTGCCAAATGTAGCTGTTGACGGGCAAGTCGCCGAATTCCAAGCCAAGTTCTGATGCTCGCCGAATGTGCATTTTGGTGTGCCGTTGTTCGTCCACCATGATGGCTGCCAACCCGAGACGGAATTCGGTTTCGACATCGGGAAAGGCCAGCATGACCATGGCCATGACTTCCAGTGCTTGAAGTTCGTGATTCGCCATGATGTGGTGAGCCACCGCGACTTTGGATTGATCGTGAAACGCTTGAGGTTTCGGCATCGACGGTGCAGTTCGCCGCGGAGCAAACTGAAGATTGTCTGGGCGAGCTGGTTTTTCAATACGAAAAGGTTTGCCCGGTTCGAAATCGGTAAAGGCTGTCGCTGGTCTTTCCACTTTCGTTTGAATGACTGGGCACGTTAAAATTGTGCGAGCAAATTCAGCAAGTTCCATCAAACATTCATTCTGTAAGTGAGCAGGCCGTTGAAAAACTGTCTTGATGAAAGTTCGAAGCGTTAGCGAGAGACGAGTTACGTCGGGCAGGGTTCCGCCTGCCCGACTTGACTGTACGAGGATTGCTCACAGAGCACTGTGCGGGCTGTTGTACCAAGAGGGCTGTTGTACCGGCGTTGCCTTTGAAGATTTACAGGTACCGAGTTCTCTTTCGGATATCGATGTTGGAGCTTTGGTATCGAGTTGCCAGTTTGCCGGGACTGAAGCTTTCGCTTTGAATCAGTTCGGTGTCGTCTCGCCCAATCGCGTTTGTGAAAATTGTTCTTAGGTATTCCTGTCCAAATTCCGTGGGCTGCATGCTGACGGGATCGTACATCGAAGGGTGAACGCAACGAGGATGAATTTGTCCCCATGCGTCTCGCAGCTTGTTGGCTTGAATGGAATCTACGACCAAGCCATCTTCGTGACTGTACTGGAGTGTTGCGACTTCATTGCTGGCCCCATTGTGCAGCAGATCCATCGCCTTGCCTCCTAACTGACAGGCATGAAATCGATCGAACAAAATGGGCCGTCCGCCTCGTTGAGTGTGTCCGACTTTTCGAGTGAAGAAGGCAGTTCCCGTGGGTTCGTGGCTACGGACCTTGTTGAAGAATTCTGGTTCAATTCGATCCAAAAGAATTTCCACCAAGGCATCAGCCGCTCCATTATACAAAACGTTTCCAGCGGGATCGTAAGTGGGAGCGGATGCTCCCAGTTCTTTTCCGTCTGCGGTTTTGACACCTTCACCCACCACAATGACACAGTGATGTTGGAGTTCGTAGATCTTGCGAACTCGCTGTTCCAGTTCTTCAAAGTCAACAGGATGTTCGGGCAGCAAAATGACGTCCGGTTGACCATAGGCGGCTCCCAATGCAATGTAACCACTTTGGCGTCCCATGACTTCCACAACAGCCACTCGACGGTGACTTTCCGCCGTCGTGCGAACTCGTTCGACACACTGAGCCACCACGTACACGGCGGTTGCGTAGCCGGGAGTTGCAAAGTTGATGATGTCGTCTAAGCCAATCGTGTCTCGAGATCGGTTGAGTTGAAACTGATGAGTTTTACGGCCATCGATTTCAATATCTGAGCGACTGATTTCATTGGGTTCGCTGAGGTAGTTTAAGCCTAAGTCGTTGTCGATTGTTTTAGGAGCCAGCACGCAAGGAAGGAATTCTGAAACAGGCTGCATGCCATTGATCGTTCCGTCTCCTCCAATGCAAATCAGGCCATCTAGGTTCATGCGTTTGCAGTTCGCTTGAACCACTTTCATCAAGTCTGAAGTGGGTTCGATGTACGTTCTGGATGATCCAATTAACGTGCCACCGTGTCCGGCATCTAATTCGGGAATGGTGGAACGTAAAGGGTTCAGGTGAACATGAGGCACGTTGTCGGTGACTAACCCAGCGTAGCCTCGCAGAAAACCAAACACCGAAATGTCTAACTGGTTGGCTCGTTCCACGGCACCGTAGATCGTGGCATTCAGTGCGGGGGTATCGCCTCCGGCTGTCAAGATTCCGACGCGTTTCATCATTCTGTTTGTCCGTTTCAGATTGGCTACCGAATTCCTGTTCAGTCTCACCGTCGATTTTGCAGATCGTGGAACTGATACGTTGGTCGCCGCTGGATTTTGGTGACTGTTATTTTGTTGCAGTCAGGTTCTGCTGACGGCAAAATCGTAGCGATCTGCCCCAAACAGCTCATCCCTTCTAGGATTTCCTAGCACTGTGTCCTTCAATCGAGAATTCCCCAGTTCAGAATTTCACAGTTTAGCTTCCGCCCCAATTGTGGGAGTCGATGAATCCTAACGGATTGAATTGCGGTGTCAGCTGTCTAATATGGCAGTCCTTACCGGGCTGTTTCTTGCCTACTGAACTTTGAAGCCATTTGTTTTGCCAAGGGTCTTGCCGTGAGCGTTGCTGATCTTCCTGAAGAAATCCAAAAGAGTTACCAAGAACGCAAGCAGCAGCTTGACCAGCACACTCGAGAAATTGTGCAGTGGCACTTTTCTGATGACACGGGATGTGACTTCTGGCTGGAAAAGAAAAAGGGCTTTGATTTTGACCCATTGACCGAAGTGAACTGCTTTGATGACCTAAAAAAATTCCCTTTGTTCGAAGACGACTGGTTACGAGGAGGTCCAATGCGTCGTTGGGTGCCTCAACCGTATCAAGACAAGCCGATTTACGTTTTCGAAACCGGTGGGACGACCGGGATTCCTAAGTCGCGAGTCGTCGTTGAAGATCACTTTTTGGACTACGAATACTTCAGCGACACATTGCCCGATGACAAGTTTCCCAAAGGAGCCAACTGGCTGATGTTGGGCCCCAGCGGTCCTCGCCGACTTCGACTTGCTGTCGAACATTTGGCTCAACACCGAGGCGGAATTTGTTTCTGTGTTGACCTCGACCCTCGCTGGGTGGTGAAGCTATTGAAGAAGGGCAAAGTGGAAGAAGCGAAGGAATACAGTGCTCATGTGATCGATCAGGCGATGACCGTTCTGAAAGCGAACAACGACATCCAGTGCATGTTCACCACTCCCAAGTTGTTGGAAGCGTTGGCCATGAGATTACTGGATGACGACAGCAGTATTGAAGAAGCGGGAATCAGTGGGATCTTTTGTGGAGGCACTGAATTTACTCAACAGTGGAATCGTTTCGCTTGCGAAGAGTTGCTCGGCCCGAATGTCTATATGACTCCAACGTATGGAAACACGTTGATGGGTTTGGCGTGCGGCAAGCCCTTTACGCCAGAAGACGATTACAAAGTCACCTACTATGCTCCTCAACCTCGAGCTGTCGTTGAAGTCGTGGACTTCGACGATCACACCAAGCTGGTCGACTACGATGCCACAGGCCGAGTCAAGCTGTACACGTTGACAAAAGAGCTCTTCGTTCCCGGATTTTTGGAACGAGATGAAGGAGAACGCGAAGCTCCTCATGCCACCTATCCTTGGGATGGTGTCAGTGGCGTTCGGCCGTATCACGTGTATGCCAAGAAAACGACCGTGGGAGTGTATTAAGCCTTTCCTGGATGAATGGCGACGAAGGCATTGTGTCGCTCGGTCAGGC
>CAYTUE010000045.1:18087-19878 GCA_964441085.1 uncultured Planctomycetaceae bacterium | reverse complement strand
GCCGGGCTTTGAGCCCGCTGATTGCAGTGTCAGAGCTTTGCACGTTGATTTTAAGAGAGGTGCGTGGACGTGTCGCGTCCCCTGAGTGTTGTTCACACTGAGGTGTGGATGTGCGCGGTATGACTCGATAGGATGGTGGTTGTGTGACGCAACACGGACAGCTTGTGACAGCGATTGATGCTGACTCATCTCGTCTACTGGGCTCGATGATTTCTTTTTGCTTCAATTGTTTGTGCGAACTTTCGTCGTAATGTTCGTTGTTTGCTTGCCTGACGTGCTGATGTTCGTCGCTTTCAAAGCACTTCCGCTGAACTTCCTCTTGAAAGGCCACCGTGTCTATTCTTCGAATCCTGCAGTTTGTTGTCGTCGTGTCCGCTGTTTTGCCGTTTCAGGCTGCGTATGCGGCACCGTTTGAATCTCCCAACATTATTCTTGTCATGAGTGATGACCAAGGCTGGGGGGACGTTGGGTTTAATGGCAACAAGGAAATCCTGACTCCTTCATTGGATGAAATGGCGGCGAATGGAGTTAAGTTTGATCGGTTCTATGCAGCCGCTCCACTGTGTTCTCCAACTCGAGGCAGTTGCCTGACAGGACGCTTTCCATTTCGTTTTGGTATCTTGGCGGCTCACACGTCTGGCATGCGAGTTGGCGAAATCACGATTCCAGAAATTCTGAAGAAGAAGGGGTATCGAACAGGCTTTTTTGGCAAGTGGCATACCGGTTGGGTGAAGCCAGATGAAAAGAGTTCTCGAGGACACTATTCACCACCGTCGCATCATGGGTTTAGCGAGGTGTTTGCGACGACCAGTGCTGTGCCCACTTGGAACCCAACAGTGACTCCAGAAGGCTGGAAGAGCAAAACAAATCGACCAGGTCAACCTTGGAAGGGCGGGGCTCCTTACGTCCACAATGGCCAAGAAGTCACAGACAACATGGAAGGCGATGATAGCCGAATCATCATGGATCGAGTGATCCCGTTTATTGATCAGGAATCCGACAAACCATTCTTTGCAACCATCTGGTTTCATACTCCTCATGAACCCGCTGTGGCTGGCCCAGAATACCTCAAAATGTATCCCAAGGCAGGCAACCTTAGGAAAAATTACTACGGCTGCATTACCGCCATGGATGAACAGATTGGCCGATTGCGATCACACTTAAGAGAACTGAAGATCGAAAAAGACACGGTGATTTTCTTTTGCAGCGATAATGGTCCTGGCGATGCGAAGGCGAAAAAGGGAATCGCTTCGTCTGGCCCATTCAAGGGCCACAAGCATCAGATGTATGACGGTGGAATACTGGTTCCTGCTTGCGCTGAATGGCCGGGAGTCATCAAGCCTGGTTCAACCACAGATGTGCGTTGCAGCACAATCGACTACTTCCCAACCATTGCCAATATCGTTGATTACAAGCTGACTGGTAAGTCGAAACGTCCCATTGATGGGATCGATCTGATGCCCGTGATTGATGGAGCAGTTCAAGATCGCGACAAGGATTTGTTCTTTGGTTTTCGCCGGCTTCATGATGGAATTGATGGGAAAGCGATTATCAGTGGCCATCACAAACTGTTGACTGAGGCATCCAAAACGAAGGCTCGCACGGTTTTATTTGATCTGAAAGTCGATCCCTACGAAAAAAATGATATCGCTCAGAAGAACCCCGAACTGTTTCAGGAGCTGTCTCAAAAACTGAAGGCCCTGGAAAACAGTTGTCAACGAAGCCGTGACGGAGCTGACTACAGTTATTGATTGTTTGGTCGTGACTGTAGGCTGCGAAGAACTGTGGATC
>CAYTUE010000045.1:11113-17987 GCA_964441085.1 uncultured Planctomycetaceae bacterium | reverse complement strand
CTCACTGTCCCAGTGAGGTTGAATCGGAGCTTTCGCGTTGTCGTCTTTTGGGTTTCGCCGGTTGGGTTTCGTCAGGTGTTTGATTCGTGTTGGTGACGACGTCACATCGCCGGCAGGGGATCCGCTCTCAAAATCCGCTCAACTTTGTGGGCTTTCTTCACCCAGGACAGTGAAGGCGACTTTCATTGGGCACGTAAAAAAACAGCCTGCCGATCACAAGGGATGAGCAGGCTGTTTGATGATGTTGGATCAGCGGCACTCACGTGCACTGATTTTGTCGTGTGAAATCACACTGCCTTATTTTTGTCGATTCATGAGCCAAACCAGAACTGGACTGGCCACATAGATCGAGCTGTAAGTACCAACGATGACTCCCATCGTCAGACAGAATGCGAATCCGTGGATTCCTTCTCCTCCGATGGCATACAGAATCGCGACAACCAAGAAGGTTGTGAGAGATGTCAGCAGTGTTCGAGACAACGTTTGATTCAACGATGTGTTAACGATGTCATCAGTCAGGTCGGGGTTCTTGCCTCGAACTTCTCGAATCCGGTCGAACACAACAATCGTATCGTTCAGCGAGTAACCAACGATGGTCAGGAACGCGGCCACCATCGGAAGATTGATTCGGAAGTCGTTCAGCAGCAGAGCCTGTCCGATTGCTGTTCCGCTAAGCATCGAAGCCAAAGCCATGACGCCCATCACGATCAGTACATCGTGAACCAACGCAACAACGGCCGCCAAACCAAACGTAATGCGTTGGAATCGGAACCAAACGTAAGCAACAATCGCAATCAAACTAATGATGATCGCCAAGATCGCTGATGTCTTCATTTCACCAGCAACAGCACTTTGGAAAGTGTTGACTTCGTCAAACAGAGGGCTCGTGTTCATCTTCTGCTGCATCGCGGCCAAAGCGACTGTGAGATCTTCTGCAGCAATATTTGGTGTTGTTCGAACATCGACAACATCGTACTTCAGTACTTGAAGACCATCACCAACGTTGTCGTCATCTGAAGCTCCTTTGATGTCAAAGAAGGCTTCTGCTTCACCATATCGAGGCAGACCCTCAGCATCGGTAATAGACAGTAAAGCTGCCGTAAATTCGTCTCGCAATGTTCCCAAAGCGACTTCCGAAGAAAGCTTCATTTGAACCAGCTTGCCGCCATTGAACTGAGCATATCTCATGGCGTCGGCCGATTGGTCGTCAGCTGAAATGACGATATCGCTCATCTGCCCATGTTCCATGGACACCTTTCGCAGCTGCTGATCGGTGTTCGCGAATGCTTCTTGCACCATGCCTCCAACAAGTTGCTCTGGAGTCTTCTTGTCGCTGGATGCATCATCATCGGAACCAGCGGACTGGTTTTCACCCAAAGTGGTTCGTAGGCGGAAGTGTTTCCCAGCTGAAGTCGCGTCGTCTCCGGCCAATGTGAGTCGTTCAATCGTAAAGTCGTCTTTGAAGACTTCCGTAAGAACACCTTCAACAGTTGCTGTATCAGATGGTTCTGTCAGCTGGAAGGTCACCATCGTTCCACCAGTGAAATCGATGTCGTAACTCTTTTCACCTCGTGAAGAAAAGGTCATCATTCCCACTACGATCAAGCCAATGGAAAGAATGGCACAAGGAAGTCGCCCACCAAGGAAGTTGATGTTCGTATTGCCCACGATGCTGAACATATTCAGCTGCTTTAACCAGCCCTTCTTTTCTGAAATGTCAAACAGTGTTCGTCCAACATACAGGGCGGTAAACATGCTGACTACGATTCCGATAAACAGTGAAACGGCAAAGCCTTTCACGGTGTCGGTTCCGATCATGTAAAGAATCACAGCGGTGATCAAAGTTGTCACATTTGCATCGACGATTGTTGTGAATGCTTTTCCAAATCCGTTTTGAATGGCAACTCGAGTACTGCTGCCCTTCTTCACTTCTTCTCGCATTCGTTCAAAAATCAAGACGTTGGCATCCACCGCCATACCGATCGTCAACACTAAACCCGCCAAACCAGGCAACGTGAAGGTCGCCTTGATGCCCATCATGATGGTCAGAACCAATAGTAGGTTCAGTAGCAAGCAGGTGATTGCGATCAGTCCAGCAAAGCGGTAGTAACCTAGCATAAACACAACAACAACAGTCGCTGCGATAAAGATGGCTGTGACACCTTTTTGGCGGACATCTTCACCCAAGGTGGGGTCGATTGTCGCTTCGCTTAACGGAATGGGATTGATAGGAACTTCAAGAGCTCCTGCATTAAGAACATCAGTCAGTTCTTTTACTTCTTTTGAATCAAAGTTTCCTGTGATTTCTCCTTGGGCACCGATGACACCGTTGATCGTCGGGGCACTGTAAAGTTGACGGTCCAATGCGATGGCTAAGTGACGATTCGCTCGGCCAGTTTTGGGGCCGTATTTTCCAGTCAGCTGACTAAATAGCCAAGCGCCTCTTTGGTTAAAGTTAAAGCTTACTTTTTGACCACCACTTTGGTTGTCGATGCCGGCACTTGCTTGAGTCAGATACTTACCTGTCACTTCTGTACCGGGGGCGGCAACAAGAACGAGATACTCTTCGGTTGGGTATCGTATGGCTTCTCCGTTTACGACTTTCAGGCGATCCACTTCACGAATCACCATGCCTCGAATCGGATAGTCCGATTCTGCTTGACGTAAAAACTGGGGCTCGCGGTCATCGCCTTTTTCGTAGGCTGGAACCCACATGGCGTAGACTTCGCGAGTTCCATCTGCGAATTCTCGATACAATTGCTTGTTCGTACTTGGCAGTGCTCGAGCATCTCGAATCATGGCGGCATCATCGAGGCTTTCATCGACGGTGACGAAGAATTCTAGGCTTCCCAAGCGAGTGATTTGACGTTTAATGTCGCTCACACCTTGAGGGTCTTCACCCGGAACAATCACTTCAATACGGTCTCGCCCCACTTGGCGAACCGTAATTTCGGCTGTTCCCGTTGGGTTAATTCGTTTGCCGATTGCTCCAATCATGCGATCCATGATGTCGGATGTCAGCTTTTTGCCTTCTTCTTCCTCTACCTGAAAAACCATATTGGTTCCTCCGGCAAGGTCGATTCCCAATCGCATTCCATCACCAAGGCTTTGGCCATTGATGGAGCGAACGATAAAGGGCATGACCCCAATCGCTAGGGCAGCTAAGCAGATGCCAAACCGAGCCCCCCATTCCGGCATTCTTAGGCTTTTCGCCAACATGGCTCCCACCACGAAGGCTCCTACCAAAGCAGCCAGCACCAAAAGGGCAACTGTACCGCCTCCCAGAAGACCTGTGTCTGCACTGACTTCTGCGACTTTCGAGCCGACTTCTGCTGCCGCTTTCACGGCTGCTGTTGGGGTCTCCGAAACGACGCTGTCATCCTGAAGCGCCAGCATTCGGACTCCGTTGAGCATATCAAACATCAAGGTGATTCCTGATCAACGTGTCGGGTGATCATCACCCGATTTGAATAAAGAAAACAAACGATTTGGGCCACACTTTGCCCCACAAGTCACTACTTCTTTGCGTCCGGTTCAGGCTCGCCCAATGGGCCGCGAATACTGTCCCGAGTAAACTTAATCTTGGTATTGTCGTCGACCTTTAATGTCACCGTCATTCCGTCTTCGGAAAACGCAGTGATCGAACCCACAATGCCGCCGGCCGTTACCACTTTGTCGTTCTTCTTCAAGCTATTCAGCTTCTCAATCCGCTGCTTTTGTTCACGCTGCTGAGGACGAAGAATAATGAAGTAAAACAAAACCACGAAGCCAATCAGCATCGGGGCAACTTCCATCAATGGGTTGCCCGGTCGCTTAGCAATCGCATCCACATCACCACCAACAGGTCCATCGCCAGTTCCAGCGGCATCCTGAGCGAGTAACAGAAGATTTGAAAGCTGATACGTGAGTGATGTCAAAAGGGTCATGTAAACCGTTGCCAATATGAGATTTGAGTCGACCAACGATGTTTAAAACAACGCACTGATCATTTCAAATAATGACTTGATGGTTGATTCAACTCGCTGAATTTTGTCTTCCAGAAGTGATTGCAGCCACACAAGTGAGATTTCGTTTGTCAATTGGTCAGCGGGTTGCTGATCCAACAAACGGTAGATACGCCTGAACACGACGCATCTTTGAACGGATCTCTTGTATTGCGCAGGACTTCTGGAAAAACGCGGTAGTCTAGGGTTGCTTTTGCCAGCGAGCAAGCTGATTGGCTCTGAACTGGGCCACAGTCCCGTTCTTTACTGCAATTCGGACGTTTTGAACCAGCCGTTGGTAAAATGCGATGTTGTGTAAAGACACTAAAATGCCTCCCAGCATCTCTTTTGCAGCAAAAAGGTGCCGCAAATAGCCTCGACTGTATCTGGTGCATGCCGTGCAATCACATTCGGGGTCTAACGGCCCGTCATCCGTTTTATGCACCGCATTTCGAAGCCGAACAGGCCCTTGACTCGTAAAAGCCATGGCATTTCGGCCATTTCTTGTCGGCATTACGCAGTCGAATAGGTCGATTCCTCGACAAACGGCTTCTAAAATGTCTTCCGGACGCCCCACACCCATTAAATATCGAGGTTTCTGTTCTGGCAGCACGGGAACAGTAAAATCCAACGTGCGATACATATCGACGGGGGCTTCTCCGACGCTGAGTCCACCCACGGCATAGCCGGGAAAATCGATCGGAATCAAAGCCTCGGCCGAGCGAATTCTCATTTCTTCGCTAATTCCGCCCTGAACAATCCCGAAGAGCGCCTGATCGGTTCTTACCTGAGCGTCTCGGCAACGCTTGGCCCACAACGTCGTGCGATCAACGGCAGCTCGAATTTTTGAGATCTCGTCATCAGCAGGAGGGCATTCGTCCAGACACATAATGCAATCGGCACCCAAGTCTTCTTGAATCTTGACAGCTCGTTCAGGAGAAAGTTCCAGCATGCTGCCATCGATATGGCTGCGGAAAACGACCTTCTCGTCCGTCATTTTTCTCATCGCCGACAGGCTGAACACCTGAAAGCCACCGCTGTCCGTCAAAATAGGACCGTCCCAATCCATAAAGCGATGCAGCCCACCCAGATCTTTGACGACTTCCGAACCCGGACGCAAAGCCAAGTGGTATGTATTCGCGAGTACTTTTTGGACTCCGATCGCTTTGAGCTGATCAGGCAAAAGCCCTTTGACTGTGCCCAATGTTCCCACTGGCATAAAGGCGGGAGTCTGAATGGTTCCGTGAGGAGTCGCCCAAGTGCCGGCTCGAGCCGACGTTTCCTGATCGGTGGTTTCCAGATGAAACGAAAATGAAGACATCAATTTTTGCTTTGCTGCGATTCGAAACGTAAACAGCCGCAGTGTAGGTCACTTGCCCACAAATAAAATGCCTTAGCCGCGATTGCAGTCACTGATCTCGAAATGACTGGCAGGAAATATAAGGGGGCGTGGAAGTTTTGAAATGTGGAGACCAAGAAACCGCAGAGAACCAAGCAAGGAAAGCGTTGGGATCATGTGAACCTCAAGAGCCTTTATGTGACAGCAGAAGACATCAAGATGCGTTTCGAGGTTCGATCATGAACCATGTTCTGCTCCACGCAATCGCCAACAAGACACTGATTGCCAAGAATGCGGGAAGATACTGGAATCGTTCTACCACTTCGCCAACCAGTGGAGACAACAGAATGGGAATCGTCGCACTTAACACCACCGTGCTGACATAAATCGGGTGCTGCTTGCGATCCGTTAATTCCAAGGCGTAATTCAACTGCATTCGGTAGGTCACCGGAATCAGTCCGAGAGAAAAGAAAGTCACCCAGTACCAACTGGTTGAATCTGTCCAAGCCAGCAGCAACGCCAATGCCGGAGTAAACATGGTGGCAAACGACAGAATTCGAAGAGCACTTCGCGTTCCTCGAACATCAGCCAGCCAACCAGCCACCCAACTAAAAACGGCAGCAGCGACGAACTGAGCGACCACCCAGATCATGAGCATTGAACCATCGAATTCAGAGAGAGATTGCCCCAGCCGTTGGTAATAGGGAAACAGGAGCTGAGCCGACACAAACAACGCGCTGAACTGACACAGCCGTCTTAAATGGACGTCTTGTGCAACGGCCACCCGAGCAGCTCGCAGCCGTTTGGAAAAGCTAAGCACCGCTTTTGCCACTTTGGGATCGGATGTTTCAATAATCTGAGTCGTCACCAAACTGGCTACGAAAAATAGACTGCCGGTTAACAAAAAGATGTATGAAAACTGAATGGGGTTTGTTGCAGTCCACGGCTTTAATAGCCACCACGCCATCCCCACGGCAACGGGAGTTCCAAAGATGCTGGCCAACATAATCAGTCGCCCACGCCGGTTCGGTTGGATCAGCTTTCCTTGAATCGTGTTAAACGATGCTTGGTTGATTCCATGCAGGCAAAAGAAGATCAAATACGCCACTAAAAAGTAGTACACAAACCAAGATTGATTTTTGAGTTCAGGGATGAGCAGCAATGCCCCCAAAGACAAAAATGGAAGACTCATCAATAAGGTTGTTCGAGACAACCAAGTGGCTTTGCGAGTCGTTTGGCTTAAACGTTCTGATAACAGCAGTGGCACCAAAGCTTGACCGAAACGGTTCAGCAGGGGCAACATCCCTCGCAGCCAACCTACCGTGGTAATGCTATCCAAAAACGCCGGCATGATGACGCTTTCGATTTTGAAAATCCACGCCGTGCGAAAGAACAGCTGATGAATGACCAACACCAGAATGTTGCGAGATTCATGAACTTCAGCCGTCGCCGCAACCTTCAAATCATGACGCGAAGCGGCCGAGCAGTCGGCCAGTTCGGATGTCGTGCCAGACACGGCCATGACGGTTTTAAAGATTCTGAATGCTAAAAA
>CAYTUE010000045.1:1888-11013 GCA_964441085.1 uncultured Planctomycetaceae bacterium | reverse complement strand
CACTAAAAAGCAGGAAACACAGTACGCTTGCACCCCGTGCTGCTTGAGTTCTCTCGGGCAAACGACCGCCAAGAAAACAACTGCTGATTTCGAGTGGTTCGCTTGGTGTTTCTTAGCAAGTCTTCTGCAGTTGCAATGTAAAGTTGGTGACATCACCAAGACGACGAAGGTGCCATGCTGATCTAAAGTTCTTCACAACGAATGAAGTTCAAACAACAACACGGTCAGTTCGTGCACTGGCATGCCAACGCCCACCAGCATCCCAGACTACTTGCTGCAGTAGTCGATAATTCGAGCCAACTCGGATCTCAATTGACGACGATGAACGATGCGATCAACGAATCCATGTTCCAGTAAGAATTCACTGGTTTGGAAATCGTCCGGCAGTTCAATTTGGCACGTTGCTTTCACAACTCGGGGACCAGCGAAGCCAACCAAGGCATTGGGTTCGGCAACGATCACATCGCCCAGCGATGCAAAGCTAGCGGCAACTCCCCCCATGGTTGGATTCGTGAGCACTGAAATGAACAGTCCACTGGCTTTGCGAAATCTGGCCAATGCTGCTGAAACTTTGCCCATTTGCATCAAAGAAACAATGCCTTCGTGCATTCGAGCCCCACCGCCAGATCCGCTGATAATCACCAGCGGAAGAGACATTTCTGTGGCTTTTTCGATGGCTCGAGTCAGTTTTTCGCCAGCAACTGAACCCATGCTGCCCATGATGAACGCTTTGTCCGTCATGCCGAAGACCAACGGACGACCTCGCATGTAGCCTCGACCAACCGTGCAGGAATCTTTCATCCCTGTCCGTTTTTGTTCATCCACAATTCGATCTTTGTACGACTTGCGATCAACAAATTCCAGCGGATCGCCAGAACTCATGTCAGCGTACCATTCTTCAAAACTGTCGGGGTCCATCAACTGACGAATTCGATCAGCAGTCGGCACATAAAAGTGATGTTCGCACTCTCCGCAGACATTCAGGTTTTCTTCTATCTGATTGCGAAAAACGGTGGCACCACATCCATCACATCGCAGCCAAAGTCCCTCTGGCACGCCTCGTTTTGGTCGTTTCATATCCTGAAGCCACGTACGTGGTCCTGATGAGTTTGTTGTTGTCATTGTTGATTCTGTTTCCAACATGTCAATTTTTGACCAACCAGTTCAAGTCACCATCGAACCAGTTTTTAGCGAATGATCGCCAAAACATTTTTAGCAAGACAGACAAGTGAATTTAGCCGTCTGATGCCGTGTCTTGAAGTTGTTATCGGGTTGTTCCATGCGATTCAACTACGATTTCGCAGCTTCAGCGGCCCCCGACACGACTGGTGCTGCTGCCTTGGAAGAATCCTGACAAGATTCCCAGTTTACGAAGTTTTCCAATTCGAATCGATCGGTATCGAAGCATTCAATGGATTTCGATTTATCTTCTCCGGAAAGGCAGTTGGAAACCGTCATTCCACGCTCCTGAAGCACGCACCGAATCACAGATGCAATCGGGTCGGAAACAACAATTCCCAACACGTCGTACTTGCGAATCGCCTTGCGAATTACCTTTTGCATGCGTTCTGCTGCAGCACATAAGGTTTCACCTTCGGGGGGGCAAATGGTCTGAGGTTTTTCTCGACCCGCTTTAAAGAACTGAGGGTAGCGTTTGCGAACTTCTGCTTCTGGTAAACCCTGCCACAATCCTTGGTGTACGTTTCGCAGCTCTTCTAGCTGTTTCACTTTGACTCCGCCAAGCTGTTCGCCAATTTCCTGAGCCGTTGTACTGGCGGGATTGGTGGGGCTTGTAAAAATCATTGCCGGCTGAATTTCAGCGTCTTTCAGCTGTTGGACAATATCAACCACTTCGCTGTGCCCGACAACGTTCAGAGGAATTTCCAGCGCGCCAAGCAACCGCGACTGATCGTCGTAGTCGGTTCGTCCGGGGTGGATGAGCACTATTTTCGACATGCAGAAATCCTCCTGCTTAAGCTCGTAAGTCGCTAGCGACGGCTTCATTTTTTAAAGCTTGGCCGGCTGCTTCGTAGTCGTTGTCATTGAAGATTGAACTTCCCGCCACAAACACATCTGATCCAGCCGCCGCACATTTTCCAATTGTGCCCGTGGCGATTCCGCCATCAACGCTGATAATCAAACGATCGCCTGCTGCTTTTCGAACCGCCTGCATCTTAGGCAGCACATCAGCAATAAACGACTGACCACCAAAACCTGGATTCACGCTCATCATCAGCAGCATGTCGCAGGTCTCTAAAAATGGTTCGACTTGTTCGAATGGTGTTCCCGGATTGATCGCCAAACCAGCAACCACGTTTTTGGCTTTCAATGATTCTAAAAGCGAAACCGGTTCAGGAACTGCTTCAAGGTGAAACGTAATCGCTTCGCACCCTGCTTGGATGTATTCGTCAACGTAGCTGGCAGGATCACTGATCATCAAATGAGCATCAAAAGGAACAGCGGTTCGCTTTCGAGCTTCAGCAATCACCATGGCTCCATAGGACAGGTTGGGCACAAAATGGCCGTCCATGACATCCCAGTGATATAAAGGAAGTTGGGCCGCATCAATGCGTTGGATTTCGGTATTTAAATCACCGAAGTCACACTTCAACATCGACGGAGCAATCACCGGTCGGTGCTGATGCAGATAGGCCAGCATTTGTTCGCGAGTGAGCATAAGCTTCCTGACAATCGACTCAATAACGGCCAGCTTCCATGAAACTAGCGAGTCGCGAATTTTCGTGACGAATGGGTCTCAAGTCCAGCGGAACAGCCCTGAAGAACTGGTTTCCGTCAATTGTGTTCAAATTCGTTGAACGGGCCATTTCATGATTGGAATGTCGAGAAAATCCGTGTTTTATTGCCTCTGATGTTTAAAACACAGTGTTTTATGAGGTGAAGACACGATTTCACACGTCGCAAGTTTCTGTGAATATCGAACAAAGGCGGCAAATGAGACCGTTCATTCCCAGAAATCAATGAATTTCCATTGGCTGAAATCACTCCCCCCCCATGGTAACCTTCAGCTGACTTCACCTGTGTGATTCCCAAACGCAACAAACCCTCATCAGTTGAGCGTTGCATTCGTTAGATTTTCCCATAATTCGCTCTTCCCACCCTGTGATGCTGTATCCCGGAGTATTTTCAGGGCAAACTAGGTGAAGCTCGTTGCAATTACTCAGCAATATGAAACATTAACGTCTCGTTAAACCAATGATCTCTTGCTTGCTTAATGGTCAGCACGAGGGAACCCTAAACTAAACTGTGACTTTACCTAGGAATTGAAACCATGAAGACAAACGTACTTGCTCTGATGTTGTTGGCCATGTTTGCTGTTGTTGGCTGCTCAGATGCTGAAGAAATGGCTGACAATGCAACAGACAAATCCACCGACATGGCTGACAAGGCCGGTGAAATGGCTGACAAAGCTGGTGAAATGGCCGACAAGGCTGGTGAAATGGCTGACAAAGTTCCAGGCGAAATGGGCGAAAAAGCTGGTGAAATGGCCGACAAAGCTGGCGAAATGGCCGACAAAGCCGGTGAAATGGCTGACAAAGCTGCAGGCGGTTCAGGCGACAAATAGTAATGCGGTCACGAATCATTGCTTTGCATTCATTCGTGATCCATTGCCATCAACTGCCAGTGAAATTTGCTGAGTAAGGTCGGCATGTCGACTTCTTATTTCAGTAAGAAAATTCAGGGCGAGAAAGACACAAGCTGCTTTCTCGCTCTTTTTTTACGTCAAGACATTTCAGAAAACACAGCGAACTGACGTTTTGCTTGCTGAATACAGCGAACCAACGTTTTGCTTACTGAACACAGCGAACCAACGTTTCGCTTACTGAACACAGCGAACTGACGTTTTGCCTGCGGAACGCAGACAACGGGTTCCAACAATCGAATTATTAAACCGGAGCGAATTGAACATGGTGCAGATCAACGAAAACTATCTTAAGCTGGCAGCTGGGTATCTGTTCCCCGAAATTGGTCGTCGAGTGTCATCATTTGCTGAAAGCAATCCGGATGCAAACATCATTCGCTTAGGCATCGGCGATGTCACCGAACCGCTGCCTCCTGCCATTGTAAGTGCCATGCACGAAGCCGTTGACGAGTTGGCTTCACGAGATACGTTTCGAGGTTACGGGCCAGAACAAGGTTACGGATTTCTTCGAGAACCCATCGCTGAAATCGACTACCAACAGCGAGGCATCAACGTACAAGCAGACGAAATTTTTGTGTCTGATGGTTCCAAGTGTGACACTGGTAACATCTTGGACATTTTGGGGCCCGACAACAAAATTGCCATTACAGACCCTGTTTATCCCGTGTATGTCGACACCAACGTCATGGCTGGACACACTGGTCCAGCGGATATCGATGGCCGCTATGACAAACTGGTTTACCTACCAGTGACTGCAGGCAACAATTTTATCGCCGACCTACCGTCAGAACCTGTCGACATTATTTACCTGTGCTACCCCAATAATCCAACGGGCACCGTAGCCACAAAAGAAACGTTGAAGAAGTGGGTCGACTACGCCAAAGCCAATGACGCTTTAATTATGTTTGATGCGGCCTACGAAGGGTTTATCAGCGACCCCGAATTGCCTCGATCAATCTATGAAATCGAAGGGGCTCGAGAAGTCGCGATTGAATTCCGCAGCTTCAGCAAAAACATCGGCTTTACCGGAGTTCGCTGTGCGTTTACTGTGGTCCCGAAAGACCTGAAGGCAAAGGCATCGTGCGGGACTGAGGTCAGCTTGCATCAACTTTGGAATCGACGTCAATCGACTAAGTTTAATGGAGCATCTTTTGTGGTTCAAAAGGGAGCTGCGGCTGCCTACACAGAAGAAGGTCGAAGTCAGGTAAAAGGCTTGATCGACTTCTACATGACAAACGCCAAACTGCTACGAGCTGGTTTGCAAGAAGCGGGCATCAAAGTCTTTGGTGGTGAGCACGCTCCCTATGTGTGGTTACAGACTCCAAACGACATGACAAGTTGGGAATTCTTTGATGCCTTGCTAAGCAAGGGGCATCTTGTGGGAACTCCTGGAAGCGGTTTTGGAGCAGCCGGAGAAGGCTACTTCCGACTCTCTGCATTCAATAGTCGAGAAAACGTGGAAGCAGCTTTGGAACGTTTCCGCAACGTTGTTGGTTAAACAAACGGTTACGATGTGTGCGAAATCATTCGAGCGGATCTGTTTGACGGCGATTGATTTTAATACGAAAAGCCGCAGGCGTCGGTGAGCAGTTCTGCTCGACTCATCGCCTGCGGCTTTCCGTGCAATCAACGGTAACAAAGTGTCATCGCTGATCGATTCATTTCGATTTTTTGTGCCCCACCATCATCGGCCCATAAAAAGGGTGAGATGTGTCCTGGAGAAAACACATCCCACCGGTTCGGCTTTCCAATTCTTGGTGCCTACTGCACGCTGCTGTCGATTGCACTTGTGGGAGGCAGTGGAACAAGGTCCGTGTCACTGCTGTGCTCACCAAAGAAGCGTGGGTTATTGTCGAGAACATTCGCTTTTGACAGTCGAGCATTTCGCCGGTCCAAGATGATTCTTGCGGCTGCTCGAACTTCATTGTCGTCCAAACGTCGCAGGTTGCTGATGTCTGTGAGAGGCTGAAGGACTTGAGCCACCTTGTTCACAGATGGTTCTAGCAAAGCCAAGTCCATCAAGTTGCGACGTAGGCCATCCATCGAGCGGAAGTGGTTGGTGACTTCCGATTGGAATTCATCAATCAGTTCTAGATTTTGAACAGCAGAGGCCACTTGCTGAGTCTGAGCACTTAAAGTGTTCTGCAGCTGAACCATGGATTCCAAGTTAGCAGCCGCAGGACCTAGATTCATCTGAGTGCCACCCAGTTTGGTTCCGAGTGCAACCAGAGTTCGAGCATTCTGGTCGGCAGCGTCTAAAGAATCAGCAGATGCAAGAACTTGATTCTTCAAACCGTCAAGCTTTGCAATCGTGGCTTCAGCTGTGTTGAAGGTTTTGTTTGCTGATTCAAGAGAATCTTTGCTGGCGATCATGCGGTTCTGCAAAGTCAGGAATTCGTCGAATCGCTGAGAAGCGACTTTCAAATTGTCGCTGCTGGCGATCAATTGATCGGTCAGGTTAGACATATCAGCAACGCGTTCGTTTGCTGCTTCCAAACCATTGGATGCTGCAATGACTCGACGCTGCAATGCCAACATGCCAGCAAGAGTATTGTCGGCAACGTCTGTTTCAGCTGATCCGCTGATGACTTCGTCTCGCAAAGTTTTGAGAGACTCGATTTCAGCCATCGCAACTGAGGTCTGTTGTCGAGAGGCAATCAGTTTCTGCTGAACAGCCGCGATTCGGTTTAGGGAAGACAGTGCTTCGTTTGAAGAAGCGACTTCCACTTCAATCGTTTCTCGAAGTTTGATCAAGGAAGCCATTTGAGCTTCCATGTCGCTCAGGCTTTCCAGAACACTCGCAGTTTCAGCTGCCGAATCTGTTGTTCCGACAAGGTTGTTGATTTTGCCATCTGCAGAATCCAGTTGAACTTGAATTCCTTCCAATCGCCCTTTCAATGGGCCAACCATCATTAACTGCATGCCAAAAAAGACGACAGCCATCGACATCAACATTGCCATCCATAGAAAACTACGGAATGTGTGGTTCTGGTTTGAAGACGTTCGTCTCACAGTAGTGGTACTCACGGATAAATCCTCCAGGAATGTGTGACTGCTAGGCAACAGGTTTGAGTGAAAGGTTGCGGAAGCAATCGAGTGAATATTCAGTAAAGTTTTGGTACTCGCCGTGGAACTCGCAGGTCCCGTGGTTGATATCGCCATCACACTCGCTCACAGTTTCCCAAATCAGAACCTGTTCGGCAGTTATTGCTGTTTCATGTTTGGCTGAACGTCACTAGCCGAATTGACGGCTTCGCTGGTCAATGCGGATCAATCGAACTCACCCTGTGAAAAGATACAGAATTTGCGGCAACTTCATTCAAGTTTCGAACTTCACATGTCAGCGACAATGCAGCCCGATCCCGTCGCACGGCCTGAAATGCAGTGAAAACAGTTCGCAGCAGCTCGAAATCAAGCTGTTTCTTTCATCTGAATTGATCCAGTGGTCGTTGGCGGTTTGTGGTTCCGTCGGTCAAACTGTGCCATCAATCAGTCCGGTGTTCTGAACCACAACACAACGGTCACGGCTGCTTCAATCCCACTGATGTTCTTACTGCCCCGTCCATCTTCATTTGCTCGTACTTGAAACGATCACGACATGCCTAATTCAGATTCAGCTCACCGAATGCCTTTGCATATCCAGATCCTGATTGCCATGGTCATTGGCACGATGATTGGTATCACGGTGAACCCCGGCGACACAAACGTTGATGCTGGTTCGGCGACCATGACAGTGACTGACGGTCAGGTTCAATTGGTTGAAATGTCTGGCGGCGACGAATCGGCAACCATTCTTGAGCAACAGTTTGATTCACGCAAAGCGTTTGCGGCCGCCTACCCCAAGCTGGGCGAACTCCTCGGCGATCAGTCTGAAGCAAAAACCGCCGTAGAAAATGCTAAGGTCCGGTTCCAGCAAAGTATGAGCGGTATTTCGGTGTCTTGGCAAAGAACTCACGATCAGGTTCCCGCGACCACGACTTTAAAATTTGGTTCGGTGGACCAAATGCCCGCTTTCTGGAAGACGACTTTTGAAGCAGAAGCTTCGCCTGTTGCCAACAAGTGCATTCTGTTGGCCAAAATGGTGGGAGACTTCTTTCTTCGGTTACTCAAGATGGTCACCGTCCCGTTGATTCTAACATCGTTGATCACGGGAGTCACCGGGTTAGGAAGCCAAGGGAACTTCGGACAGATGTTTAGCCGCACCATTGGCTACTACATCATCACCAGCCTGCTCGCCATTACCACCGGGTTGATTTTGGTGAACCTGATCAGCCCAGGTGTTGGAGCCGTGTTGCCGGGAGGGGGTTCAGTCATGGAAACAGCCGACCAAACATTACTAGGAATGGCCTACGACCAACTCAATCGCCTGATTCCTACCAACCCCTTTGCTGCAATCGCTGGAGGAGAATTTCTTTCCATCATTTCCTTTGCCATCATCTTTGGAACGTTTATCAACTTGGTTGGGGGGCAACACGGCCAACGGTTAAGCGATTTCTTTGCATCGGCTTTTGAAGTCATGATGAAGATGACATCGTGGGTGATTGGCTTGGCTCCGATCGGAGTGGCCGCATTCATGATTTATGCAACAGCGACTCAAGGATTCAGCGTGTTTGGTACTCTCGCGTGGTACATGATCACTGTGGCTGCCGCGTTGTTGTTTCATGCTGTTGTGATTTTACCGATCATCTTGAAGGTCTTCGCCCGTCGCAGTCCAGTGGAATACTTCCGTTCGTTAAGCCCTGCACTGCTGACTGCATTTTCAACAGCGTCATCAAACGCCACTTTGCCGCTCACAATGAAGTGCGTTGAAGATCGAGCTGGTATTTCAAATCGAACCAGTTCATTTGTACTGCCGTTGGGAGCCACCATTAACATGGATGGAACCGCATTGTATGAAGTTGTCGCCGTGCTGTTTATTGCTCAAGCGACGCCCGGCTTTGATCTTTCGATGGCTCAGCAAATCACAGTTGCATTTACTGCATTGCTGGCCAGTGTCGGAGCTGCGGGAATTCCTCACGCAGGTTTAGTGATGATGGCAATTGTATTGCAAGCTGTTGGTTTACCCTTGGAAGCTCAAGGCATCATCATCGCGGTTGACCGAGTTTTGGATATGTGTCGAACATCTGTTAACGTGTGGAGTGACAGCTGTGGCTGTGCTGTTGTTGAAAGACTGGCAGGCACGCCGACAACCACTGATGTCGATTCACCTGAATGAATCTGTAACCCCCAAATCACATCCGAGAACAAAGAAAGCCCCGCAAAAATGCGGGGCTTTCAGTGTAATCCCGAAAGCAACGAGTTCCAGGGGGGCGGAGAACTCAAGCTGCTTCCGGGGGCGATTCCATTTGTTTTTTTGGCGATTTGCGTCGCGTGACCGAAAAGTATGCGGATTCCTGAAACGCGTCAATACGACTTGAATCTCAAAAGCGAATCCCCCATTGTTTTTTGTGAAATTCAGTGAGTT
>CAYTUE010000045.1:0-1788 GCA_964441085.1 uncultured Planctomycetaceae bacterium | reverse complement strand
CTACAAGAGAGCATGCTGCAACCGGCTTTTGTGCGAGCCCACTCGGGACGTTTTTCTGCATACTGTTCTTGATCAGGTTGTTCGTCATAGGGACGTTTCATCACTTCCAGCAACCGATTCACTAAGCTGTGATCACCTTCCGTCGATGCATCAATGGCTTGCTGAGCCAAATAGTTTCTGAGCACGAATTTGGGGTTCACGGAATTCATTAAAGTTCGGCGATCAAATTCTGTGATCCCATCCTGCTTTAATCGTTGCTGATACTGCTTGAGCCAATTCGCAGTGGAACTCATCAGATCCGCTGACAAGTCTTCTGGCAGATAATACGCATCTTGCAGATGCTTAACCAAGTCGGAGTCGGCAATCTGATTCAAATCGTGTTGCATCAAATCCATGGATGCTAACCGTCGAAAGAAGATTGTCATATCGACCTCGGTGCAAGTTAACGATTCTGTGAGTCCGTTTAGCAAATCTTCATCGTCGTTATTAATGGAGGCAATGCCGAGCTTTCGTCCCATCATCTGTAAGTGTTGATTCGAAAAGAAATCGGCGTAGTGTTCCAAGCTTTGTTCTAACGGTTCTTTGCTATCAAAGATGGGGACGAGGGCATTTGCGAGTTGATACAGATTCCAGTGAGCAATCGCGGGTTGATTGCCATAGCGGTATCGGCGACCCGCAGCATCCGTGGTATTGGGCGTCCAGTTGAAGTCGAAGTTGTCGATCCAACCATAGGGACCATAGTCGATCGTTTGTCCAAGAATCGACATATTGTCGGTGTTCATCACTCCGTGCACAAAACCAACTTGCATCCAGCCGACAACCATGTTCGCTGTGCGCTCACACACTTCTTGAAACCACGCAGCGTAAGTTTCTTGAGAGGGTTCGCCGAGTTCAGGGAAGTCATTTCGAATCGTGAAGTCCACCAGCTTTTGCAGGTTGACGACATCGTTTCTGGCTGAAAAAATTTGAAAGCTTCCAAACCGCACGAACGATTCTGAAACTCGGCAAACAACGGCTCCCCATTCTTTAGCTGGGTTGCCATCATAAAACATATCTCGAGTGACTTTTTCGCCCGTGAGTACAAGACTGAGTGCTCGAGTCGTTGAAATGCCCAAATGAAACATGGCTTCACTGCACAGGAATTCTCGCACGCTGGATCTCAGCACAGCGAGGCCATCGGCTGTTCTTGAATACGGAGTTGGGCCTGCTCCCTTGAGCTGCAGCGTTAAGTGTTTGCCGGACGGGCTTTTCACTTCACCTAAATTGATGGCTCGACCATCTCCCAGTTGCCCCGCCCAATTACCAAACTGGTGACCTCCATAGCACATTGCGTATGGATCCATGCCGGGCAACATTTCGTTACCAGCAAAGACATCAGCAAATCTCTGGCGACGACATTCTGTATCTGACAGCCCAAGAAGTTCAGCCACTTCAGGGCTGTAGGCTACCAAACTGGGGGCTTGAACATGAGTTGGTTGAACTCGAGAATAGCAGGCTTCTTGCACTTGCCTGCGTTGGTTGGTGGTGCGGGGATCGGCAGGAAGTTGATCCGTGAAGCGGTTGGTAAAGTTTAGTGAATCCAAATCCATGACTGTTCCGATGTCAAGAGCGTCAACGAGTACAGTATTGAAGACGGTTGGAACATTTTGTCGACGGACTCGGCCTGCAATTCCTCGCAGTTGCTGAAATTAGCAGCAGCGTGGTCTGACATTCTTGTGGGTTGAAAAATCAACGCCATTTTCGCAGCCATCGAGATACAAAACGATGAGGTAGCAACTGCAAAATGTG
>CAYTUE010000044.1:28221-30653 GCA_964441085.1 uncultured Planctomycetaceae bacterium | reverse complement strand
GATCAGATCTAGGGGACCAGATCTTCGTCGGCAGCAGCCTCTTGACCGGCGGTGGGATTGGCTGCTTGTTCTTCGGTGGTCGTGTTTTGAATTGGCTGTCGCAGAGTTCTTCCTGCTTCAACCCATTGAGCTTGTTGATCGATGATCTGTGCGAGACTGTCATCGTTGTCGGGATCGAAGCCAACGGCCTGACACTGAGCGGCATGAGTCAGCAATGCAAATTGGTCAGGGATGACAGTCAGTATCCACTGGCCGTTTTCGTTATTGGTGGGAGTTGTCTTTACGGAAAGCTTGGCCACAAAAAGTACTCGAGAGGCATTGTTGACATCGAAGTCATTCAGCAACAGAAGGTTGGGAAGCACAATCGATACCGGGTGTAAGCCGGGAGTCGCAGGGAAATCAACCACCCATTGAGTTCCTGCGTTTGTTTCCACTTTGATCGCAATGGCGTCAAACAGAAACCATCCCTGATCACACGCCTTGTTGATGCGAGCTTGTGCTTCGGGTTTGATTCGGTTGTCAGCGTCGTAAACAGTTTGAAAGACTTCGACAAGGCCTTTGATTGCCAAGTTGTCTGTCGCTTGAGTTTCCATTCGAAGGTTGCCAAGCCGTCGAAATTCCGCGTCATCCTTTTCCAGAATCGTGCCCGCTTTCAAGGCGGTTTCGAGTTCTGGAAGCAGACCGTTGAGATCTTGTTGAGCCAATTTTTCGGCAATGACTTCTGTTGATTGGAGCCACGTTTTTTGAGCCTGGTCTGTTTGGCGTTTTTCGACCATGTACCAGCCGGTTAGGCATAACGTGGCAATCACAGCCATCATCAACAAACGGAACGGTGAAAACGTACGAGCTAAAAAACGTTTTACGTTAAAGCGAGGCAGCGATAGCTTGGGAAGTTTTCGTTTGGGTTTGGGTTTCGTTTGCGAGGCGGCTTTATTGGACGCTTTTTTGTTGCCTTTTTTCTGCGTCGATTGTTCTTCTGTTTCCGTTTGATTTCGGCGCAGAAGTTCTTTTGTCAGGACCCCAAGACGTTCTTTGAATGTCCCTCCCAAGATTTCACTCGGGACAGATTTTGTGCTTGGATACACATTGATCGGCAACACAAAAACGGTGGCCGAACATTCTGAGCATTCAGATTCAATCCAGCTGTTTCGCCGCATTCCTCGAACAGTTGCTCCGCAATCACATGGGATTTCGTACGGAACTTCGACGGAGTTGTCTTGGACACCGGAAAGACGATTTTTGAATCGTTTGAATTTCGAGATCGTCTTATTCACGACGTGTCGGCTTACCCTTCGAAAGACCTCGTTGATACAGTTCGATCCAGCCCTTGTACTTCGCAGGAGGAGCGGAACGGCGAGATGTTGTATCTTGCTGTTCGATATCGAAATTCTTCGTCCCAATTCGATCTGCCGAACCCGTTTCGAGGTTTAAGCTCTTAAGCAGTTCTTCTGTTTTACGACGACGCAAGAGTTCGGCTTTTGAAGACGGATCCTGAGCTGTTTTCAGTGAGTCTAATTTTTTTCTCATCCGAGCATTAAATTGCTTTAATTCGTCTTGGCTCCAACCCAGTTCGTCTAAGAGTTCTTGATCCACTTTGCCTCGCTCAAGATCCTGTTGCAGACGTTTTAGAACCAAGTCGGCGGCATCTGCGGAAGATTGAACATTGGGGTCTTCGGCTTGGAAGTCTGAATCTAAATTTGTTGCTGGCCCCGTTCCTTGTTGGCCGTTGCCAGCTGGAGTTTTTCCGGTTCCGCCATTGCCTCCCAATCCACCTTGTTGCCCCTTGGCCGAACCGTTTGATCCTTGTCCTGGTTGACCACCTTCTCCTGTACCCGCTGATCCTTCGCCGCCTTTGCCTTCTCCGCCTTCGCTGCCAGGTTTTGAACCATCGCCGGGTTTGCTGCCTTCGCTGCCAGGTTTTGAACCATCGCCGGGTTTGCTGCCTTTGCTGCCGGGTTTTGAGCCATCGCCAGGCTTACTCCCTTTGCTGCCGGGCTTAGATCCATCACCAGGCTTACTCCCTTTGCTGCCAGGTTTTGAGCCATCACCGGGCTTGCTCCCTTTGCTGCCAGGCTTTGAACCATCGCCGGGCTTGCTCCCTTCACTGCCAGGTTTTGAACCATCGCCGGGCTTGCTCCCTTTGCTGCCGGGCTTAGATCCATCACCAGGCTGACTCCCTTTGCTGCCAGGTTTTGAACCATCACCGGGCTTGCTCCCTTCGCTTCCGGGTTTTGAACCTTCACCGGGCTGACTCCCTTTGCTGCCAGGTTTTGAACCTTCACCGGGCTTGCCACCTTCGCTGCCAGGTTTAGAGCCTTCACCAGGCTTGCTCCCTTCGTTGCCAGGTTTTGAACCTTCACCAGGTTTGGTACCTTCATTTGTAGATTCAGAACCTTCACCCGGTTTGGCACCTTCGTTTGTAGATTCAGAAC
>CAYTUE010000044.1:18174-28121 GCA_964441085.1 uncultured Planctomycetaceae bacterium | reverse complement strand
GCTGCGATTGATTTCCACCGTTGGAATTATCTTTGGTTTCGCTACGTCCAGAATTTCCTTTGTCTGGCTGATCTTGTTCGCCGCCGTGTTGTTCATCACTGTTTGGCTGCTGATCCTGGTTGGGTTGCTGTTCCGGGTTGGGTTGCTGATCTTGATCAGCGGAGTTATCTTGATCTTGTTGTTGGTTGAACTGCTGATCTTGCAGTTGACGGTCTTCTTTGAGTCGTTGTTGAACTTCTTCTTCTGACTCAGGTGCGATGACGACGAACTTTAAATTACTGGTTCGAGACATCGAACCCAAAGGCGGTTTGTTGTCTCGAGCGGTCACGTAATAGTTGATGACATCGCCCGCTTCGACTTCTAAATCTTCTAAGCGAAATTCAAAACGTCCCGTCCATTGGGGAACAAGTGCCGTACGAGTTCCATCGTACAGAATTTCGGGCGTTCTGAGTTCTCCGTTAATGTCATATTCCAGCTTCACATTGCGAAGCATAAAGTCGGGATCTTCTGCTTGAACCAGCAAAGGAATGATCGCATTTGCAGGTACGCTTAGGTCTCGAATCGGATCGAGGAGTTTGACGACTGGAGCCTTGTCTGCACGAATATTGACTGCGTAAACCGTCGGGTCTGGGTCTGTCCGGCCATCGAAATCTTGGACTTCGATGCGATAGTACTTGGGCGACGATTTGTCGTCTCGAAGCCGCAACGTGAATTGTCCGTAGATCTGCTGTCCATTGACGGTCAGGTTTTGTTCTTCTGCGGGAACATCAAACGTGGCAGAATCGCTGAACTTCAAGACGGCTCGCTTAACGGGGACTGATGCTTCCGCCACCAGTTGCACTTTGGTGCCTTCCCAAGCGGCGATATTTCCGTCTGCTGTTTCTTGGTGAGGAATCAGCATGTAGTTGGGGTATTCGTAATTCAGTTCCAACACGTTTGCTGTGGGAGGCTGGTCGACGGTGACGTGGAAATCTGGCGAGATGGCGTCTCCGGCAATAATGCGGTAACTCAAGTCCTGCCGAAGACCTCGATCCGCTTCTCCCACGATGATCGTTTGGAATTGAGATTCTGATTCAGTCGCGTTTAACGTCAAAACTTCGTTGACGTAAGTTTTGTCTTGAGTCGTAAATTCGAGAAGCACTTCTTCCGGAATTTGTCCTGCCAGATCAACGGATACTTCTAAAGATTCGCCAGAAGCAATCGTTGTCGTGCCAGGCACAACTTTCAGAATACGAGTTTCCGTTGCAACGGCAGAATTCGCGACGGATAACGGGCGAAGCAGATTGATACTTTTGGGACTGGCAACCGCATAGATGCTGGTGAGCACCACCAAAACAAATAAAGCGATTCCTAACTTCATCAGCCAACGCTGATCAATGGCTTCATCCACATTGACATCGGCAAGACTGACGGCGGCTCGCTTTTCCATCACGGATCTGACGGAAGCAGACACTTGGCTTGAACCCGATTGGCCTTTGCCAGCGTTCAAATCAATCAGGCTGACTAAGGCTCCTTTAATCCCACCGTCAGATGAATCGAGGACTCGCGCCGCATACAGCGGGTGAATCGTTTTTGCCCATGGAATCGCGACGTAGCGAATTAAGATGCCAAGACATGCGATGCAAACAACGGTGAGCCCGGTGGCTCGAATCCACGGCGAAAACCCTCCACTAACCACCCAGTGATCTAAGACAGTGAAGACCAAGACGTAGCCAATTAACACAACGGCTGCTAGGAGACCTGCCGTGAGCAAGTCGGCCCACTTAATACGTCGCCTGGCCTTCTGCAGCTTGTACTGAATGTATTCGTCCGCCTGAGCATATGAATGGCTCGCGTCTGTCGTGGACATGGCGTTTTCCTGAATCAGCAGAGTGAAAATTTTGGCAAATTTTGGTTTGTTGGCCTTGTGAATCCTTCTGTGCAAATACAGAAGTCACACGACAATCAGATTCATATTCACCAGATTGGGATCGGGGTCGATGATGAATTTTGTCAGAAGACCAGACCATGCTAGCAAGCACTTTAGTTTAATTCTTCCGAGTCATTATCGGGATTCCGACGGGCAGCAGAAGCGGTTTTTATTACCTATCTCACCTGATCCGCCTCATTCCCGCTCATGGAGGGCCGATAACCCGTTGTTCTGCCTCACTTTTGCCTTGAATCAGGGCCTGTTTTCGCTTTTGGCGCATGAAGATGGCCCTGCGGTAAATCTTGAGCAGATTCATCGTCGAGCCAAGAAATCACTGATCATCGCATGTGGCGACGCAAGGTTCCCGTTTGAGCACGTGGTTGCTTGGGAAGAATGGGGAGTGTTTGAGGTTGGCCTTGCGGTCTTCCAAGGTTACTTAATCAGTGTCACCACGGTGAATCGTTCGGAATGCCGATGACATATTCAGTGAGAACGCATTGTGTTGACAGCGGACGACATGCGGCACACCAAATTGGCAAGACAAAGGCAACGTGGTTATGGCAGACTCGTCTGAAACGGCTCAGGATTCGGATGCTCGAGTAGCAGAGCTTGAACAGCAAATGAAAGTGCTGGAAGAGCGTCTTTTGCATGCTCAAAAGATGGGTTCTGTGGGAGCTCTTGCCAGCAGCATTACTCACGAATTCAACAACATTTTGATGACCGTGATCAACTACGCCAAAATGGGCGTGCGGCATAAAGATGACAAGGTTCGAAACAAGGCTTTCGATCGCATTTTATCTGCGGGCCAGCGAGCATCTAAGATTACCACCGGGATGTTGGCTTATGCTCGTAACACATCCGATCGCAAAGAACCCGTGCTGTTGAACAAGCTGCTAGAAGATGTATTAGTGCTGGTTCAAAAAGACCTCCAGATGCATCGCATCGCTGTGGATGAGACCATTCAAGAAGGTGTTTGGGCGAATGTGAACAGCAGTCAGATTCAGCAAATCGTGTTGAACCTGATTGTGAATGCTCGACAGGCCATGAAGGATGGCGGTCGTTTGAAAGTTCAGATCGTTGACAATCCCACTGAAGGCTGGGCGGAACTGACGATTGGCGATTCCGGTTGCGGAATCCCCAACGATCAATTGGCAAAGATTTTTGAACCGGCTTACACGACGAAAAAGCAGGACGCCAATGGGCAAGGCGGGTCTGGAATCGGGCTGTCGTTGTGCCGTCAGATCATTGAATCTCACCAAGGACGAATTCGAGTTGCCAGCGAAGTCGGTAAGGGCACCCTGTTCACGCTCAAGTTGCCGCGAGCAGAATCTCCCGCTGGCCTGATCGACACATCAGCGGCGTAGACAGACTTCAGGCGACAGGCAAGACTTCAGGCGACAGGCAAAACTTCACTCAAACTGGTCCTCAACGACTGATCCTACTTATCATGCAGACTGCTGTTTAAGAGTTGGCAATCGCTTCAGTCGGGGCGACGTATTCGTATCCCAACTCTTCAGCCACGGGGCGACAGGTCACTTTTCCGGCGTGAACATTCAGTCCATTGGCGAGGTGAGGATCTGAGCTGATCGCTTGTTTCCAACCAACCTTCGCGATTTGCTGGATGTAAGGCAATGTGGAATGGTTGAGCGCGTATGTTGACGACCGAGGAACTCCCCCCGGCATATTGGCGACGCAGTAGTGAATGACTTGTTCGTCAATGAAAACCGGATCGTCGTAGGTTGTTGGGTGAGACGTTTCAGCACAACCGCCTTGGTCGATCGCGACATCAACGATCACGGATCCCGGATTCATCGTCTTAACAATTTGGCGGTCGATGAGCTTGGGAGCGGATGCTCCAGGAATCAGAACTCCTCCCACAACCAAATCTGCATCATGGCAGTGTTTTTCGATGGCGTCTCGAGTTGAAAACACAGTATTGATGCGGCTTCCAAATTGACTCCACAATGAATTCAACGTGTGGATGTTATTGTCGATGATGCACACTTCGGCCCCCATGCCAATGGCAACATCCGCGGCGTGTCGGCCTACTGTTCCGCCTCCAATAATGACGACTCGAGCCCGATCGACTCCTGGAACCTGCCCCAAAAGAACTCCTCGTCCTCCTTGAGCCTTTTCAAGATGGTGAGCACCAGCTTGCACCGACATGCGGCCTGCAACTTCGGACATGGGAACCAGCAGTGGCAAACCGCCTCGACTTCCCGTCACTGTTTCGTAGGCAATACAGGTGGCTCCAGATTCAACAAGTTCTTTTGCTTGAACAGGATCGGGGGCAAGATGCAAGTAGGTAAACAGCACTTGGCCTTCACGCAACATGGCTCGTTCGACAGCCTGAGGCTCCTTCACTTTGACGACCATTTTTGCTTTTGCAAACACTTCTGCGGCGGTGTCAACAACTTCCGCTCCGGCGGCTCGGTACAAATCGTCGTCTGCTCCGATACCGTTTCCACATTCAGATTCCACGATCACTTGATGGCCAACGGCAACCACTTCTCGAACAGAAGACGGAGTCATTCCGACTCGAAATTCTTTGTTCTTGATCTCTTTGGGAACACCGATCAGCATGTCAATTTCCGATTTGCGTTGAAGACAAAGTCATGGCAAAAGTGCCGAATGTGGATCGGTCACCATCAGCCCCATCCATTCGTGGAAATGTATCGATCCGATTTGCAAATTTCAGGATCCAACGCCATGAATATGCGATGAGTTCAGAAGATAGGATCATTCAGCAGGCGACTTTGTTTAGCAGACATGTTAGTCGGGGTTTCGCAGACATGTTAGCCGGGGTTTCACAGACATATTAGCCGGGGCTGTTTGTGTCGCAGACTCGTCCACTGACCTGACAGAACTTGGGTTGCACGATGCTGCTGCTGGCCCATTTAAGACGGTGGGGTATCCAACGGTGGGGTATCTAACGGTGGGGTATCTAACAGTGGAGTATCTAACGGGCGAGTCTTCAATTTTGCAGCGATGGCTGTGTCGATAAATAGCTGAGACGTGTGGAACATCAGCATCGGGAGTATCGAAAATGGCATCCCGCTGGCGTCCGCAAGAACAATTCCAATGGGCAACGTTTTTTGGCTGCCAGCAATCACGCATGCTCTGGCATCAGCTTCGGAAACTTTCAGCTTGATTGCCGCCTGCCATGCCACCCACATGGCGACCAAGTGCAAGCTAATACAGCAGAGCCATGCGGATGCAAATTCAGTGTGTCTGAGATTTTCTGTCAAGCTGGTTCCGGCGAGGCTGTTTTCAGTCAGCTGTCGACCGCCTCGAAAAGCAGACACAAAAACCAACGTGAGAATAATGCACTGAGCAAGCGTGCTAAAGAACGCTTTGTGGTTGTCGACTCGGTTTCTTGTACTGACATGAAGTCTGATAACCTGTCCGAAAAGAGCGGGTAGGAAAGCCGTCAGAATCAGGCGAAGTACCAAATCACCAAACTGCAGCCCATCACTGGTGTCAGTCAGCCCAAACCAGCGATGGCCGATCCATAGCCAAGTCGGAGCAATCAGAAAACAGGTTCCATTGGTAAGTAGCGTCACCAGAAGTGATACGGCGTCGTTGCCTTTTGCTTTTCGAGTCCACACAGATGCGGCCGCCATGGTGCAAGGAACACTCGCGGCAATCATCAGCCCCACTGCGATGTCTGCGGACCACGGCAGTAATAACAGCGGTAGGCACAGTAACGGAATGACAATTTGATTTGTTCCGCTGGCGATCGCCACAGGGAAAGGGGCCTTGACAGCGGCCAGCAATCGTCCGCTGTTGAGCGTCAGCGACATGAAAAACAGAATCGCTGCCGTACACCACTTTGTCGGAAGAGAATCCACAAGGTCATGCAAGGAGTGAGCTGAATCAATGGCTTGGCCAGTAAAAACGGCCAAAGGAATCAGAACCACAAGCCCCACTAAGAACCAGTGCTTTGCGACAAATGTCATTGGCAATCGAGTTCTTTGCATCGATCCAGCTTAAAAGTCATTGTGTGTGTTGAAAGAGCATTAAGGCGGGCATTTATGACAGTGAATTCAATGCCGCTTTTAGCTTGACCACTTGATCTTGCTGAATGCTTCGGCGGCGATCTTTACCTTCACAAACAGCGCCTCGAACAGCAACGATATCGGGTCTGATGGCTTGAAAAGATTCGACATTGTCGACAGACACTTGGCCGGCGATCGCGATTTTGATTCCCGCTGTTTGGCTACGTTGAGCAAGTCCCCGTAATTCGACTTCAGACAGATGATCGAACGTCGTGAGGCCATCCTTGACAAAGGTGTCTAACAGAAAAACTTGGCAATTCGTTTCGATGGCAGCATCAAGAACTCGCTGTGGGTGAGGCGCACCACAGCAAGCGAAATCTGAATAGGCAACCGCGACCCACTGTTTCACATTTTGCAAATTGGTTCTGACGGATTGCCAATCTGCAAGCCATGCAGAACTGTGTTCCAGATGCGATTCACTTTTGCACTGCTGGGCTAAGCCAATTTTTGCAAACTGCAAAGAAGGTAAGTCCGCAGCGTGAAATGTTTCTTGCAGAGTTCTTTGATTTTGCCACTGGTAAAGTTCTCCTAAAGCCGCTGACACCACGCAGCTTCGTTTGACACTGCGGACGATGGCTGTGATGGTTGACCATCCGGCAAAACCCAGTGATCCTTGATCTGGATCTTTGATGTCGACAATGTCAGCTCCTGCAGTTGCTGCGACGAGAGCTTCTTGGCAATTCTTGACAGACACCAACAGTTGAATCTTCGACATTACAGTTGGCCATCTGTTGCGAGTACGTCTGCGTTCGGTGTCCGTGTTGAACAAGCACGAACAGCCTGCCAAGCCGTTAAGGCGTCTCGAACAGCAGCCACGTCGTGAACTCGCAACACGTCGGCTTGATTTTCTGCTAAGGCAATGGAGACACCGATTGTTCCCGCGAGACGTTCTTCGATTTTTCGACCAAGCAGTTTCGACAGAAATTGTTTGCGGCTATGCCCAATGAGCAACGGTCGCCCCAACGCATTTTTCATCGTCGAAATTGCTCGCATCAGCTGAAGGTTCTGTTCGGCTGTTTTCCCAAAACCAATTCCCGGATCCAAACATAAGCGGTCTGGCTGGATGCCTGCTGAGACACATCGATCGAAATGTTGCTGTAAAAGATCGGTCACTTGCTGAACAACGTCGTCATAGGTTGGCTCTTGTTGCATGGTTCTTGGCGTGCCTTGAATGTGCATCGCACATACGGCGACCCGTTTTTCGGCACACAGTGGCAACATGTTTGGATCAAATGTGAGCCCGGAAATGTCATTCACGATGACAGCTCCTGCTTCAATCGCCTGGCGAGCGACTTCTGCTTTTGTGGTGTCGATACTGATTGGCACATCACAGACCGACGCAATTTCAGCGACAACTGGAATGGTTCGGCGAAGTTCTTCAGCTTCAGAAACTGCAGGGGCTCCGGGGCGAGTCGATTCGCCTCCCACATCAATCAAATCGGCTCCATCATCGATCAATCGCTTGGCATGAGCCACAGCTGTGGCAACTTCGTCATGCTGACCACCGTCGGAAAAACTGTCTGGAGTCACATTTAAAATGCCCATCAACAGCGGAGATTGTTCCGCAGAGAAAGACTGGTTACCGACGCGCCAATGGAACTTGGGGATGCTCATGAACTTTGTCAAGCCGAATGAATACAAAAAACAGAGGCGACTGAAACTTGAAACGGGGTGGTAGATCGTTAGAAATCTGACGACAATGCCACAGAAACGCAAGCCGATGATCGGCGAGACTGGAATGCGTCCAATGATTAAGAGATTCGCAATCTGAATGGACGATGACAAAAAGGACCATGGGAAAACATCATGAAATGCGAATGAACTGACTTTTCGAGGGCGAACCTCAGACGCAGATCATGTTTTTTCCAAGCACATAAGTGAGCGCAATGCTACCTGACATTTCAAAACTGATTCTTGTTGATGACCCGTTGCTGAATATCGCCACTGTACTGGTGGCTGGAATTATTGGCGGTGAAATTTTTGCTCGAATGAAGATGCCGAAGGTGACCGGTTGGATCGCAACCGGCATCTTATTGCGATGGGTCTCCTTACCAGGTTTAACCCCCGAAGATTTAAATCGATTTTCCCCGTTTAACTTTTTTGTGCTGGGTTACATCGCGTTTACCGTGGGGGCCACTCTGTACATGAACAACTTACGCAACATGGAAAAGCGAATCCTGTTGCTGCTACTCTTTGAAGCCACGTTGACTCCTTTAATTGTCGGCGGAACGCTGCTACTGATTGGTCCCATGCTGGGAGTCATGACCAAGACCGCAGCTCTGCTACTTGCTGCGATTGCGATTGCAGGAGCCCCAGGCACAACCGTGCTTGTGATTCGAGAAGCTCGATCAAGAGGCATTCTCACTCGCACTCTGCTTGCGGCCATTGGATTGATCGACATGGTTGCCGTGGCTGTCTTTGTTTTATTAGCCGGGTTCCTTAAAGAAGACGCCACAAGTTCTTCTGCTTTGGTGGACTTGGCGACTCAGTTTGGACTCACTGCGTTTATCGGATTCGCAACCGCAAGCGTTGCTCTTCTGTTGACTCGAACCATCGTCGGTCCCGCTTTTCTTGGACCAACCATGGTCGCCGTGATTCTGTGTTCGTGGGGAGCTGCGTCTGGGTTTGGAACATCGGGAGGAATTTTAGCTTGCACGTTCGCTGGAATTGCGGTTACCAACTTGAGACATGATACCGTCAGGTCCGCAGAAGCTTATCTGCATGGATTCGGTGGAGTTCTCTTTGCTGTCTTCTTTACCTTCGCTGGAATGAACCTGAATTTTGCTCAGGTTCCTGCAGCAGCCGGCTTGGTGTGCCTGTATTTCTTTGCTCGGCTGATCGGAAAAAGTGTGAGTGCTTTTTCTGCCATGTCTTTGGCTGGAGTCACCAAAGATGTCAGAAATTATTTGGGCGTGGCTTTGTTGCCTCACGGTGGAGTTGCCGTGGGCTTAATCATTTTGGTGAAGAACGAAGCGGGTTTCGAATCCGTTCAAGAAATCGTGACCACAGTGGGATTGGCGGCGTTGGCAATCAATCAGCTGCTCGGGCCAAGTGCCTGCCGGTACTCTTTAAAGAAGGCTGGAGAAGACCACAAAGATCGTCCTCGCCTGCTGGACTTCTTGGATGAGCACCGAATCATCAGTGGACTCAAGGGAAGCGACCCCGAAGCGATCGTACAGCAACTGGCGGAACGGCTTTACGCCACTGCCACGATTGCGATCCCCAAAGAAGAATTCATTCAGATGGTGATGGAACGAGACAAACAACTGACCACTTGCGTGGGCGAAGGGTTAATGATTCCTCATGCCATTCTAGAACGAGGAGCTGAAGTGAAAGGGGTGTTGGGAATTAGTTCAGAAGGTCTGCCGTTTGAAACTCCTGATGACCGTCCCGTGCATGCAGTGCTGTTACTGGCAACGCCGGCCAGCGACCGACGTCGACACCTTGAGGTCTTGTCTGCTTTTGCCACAGCGATTACGCGCGACGTCAATATGCGAGAACAGCTGTATCATGCTCGTAGTCCAGCTCATGCCTACGACATTATCCATGCCGATGAAGCGGCGGATATCAACTACTTTTTGGAAGAAGCGTTCGAGTCGATGTCCGACCAAAAAGAGTAATGGTTTGACGGGGCGGCTGGTTGTGCTGTTCGCTGTGGCTTGAAGTTCATTTTCGCGCCAGCCTCACGTGACCTTGCGCGGTGATGGCCTTGTGCGGGATGACCCTGTGCGGCGATGACCTGAGCTGAGCAACCGTTGTCAGTGATGGTCTCGTGAGCTGATTTATCGCGACCGATGCTGCTTCAGTGGCAATGCGGAACAAGTCGTTTCTGTCGGCGTCAAGTTTTTGACAGCTTGGCAAATGCCCAATGAGCTATTCCCAGTGAGCTATTCCCACTCATCATCGTCTTCGAAGTCTTCGAACGCATCATCTTCGTATTCTTCGTCGCTGCCCATTTCTGAATCATCGTATTCATCATC
>CAYTUE010000044.1:16069-18074 GCA_964441085.1 uncultured Planctomycetaceae bacterium | reverse complement strand
CATCATCTTCGTATTCTTCGTCGCTGCCCATTTCTGAATCATCGTATTCATCATCGAAACCATCGGTTTCGAATTCATCTTCGTCTTCATCACCAACCGCTTCTGGTGCGGGAGCTTCTGGCATCGCTGTGACAAAGCCTTCTGCTGGATACCACACCATCATCAGTAAAGGGGCGATCGCGACGAGAAGTGACAGCAATGCGCTAATCGCCACAAAGGTGCCAAGCAGCCCCGACATGGAGCCTCCGTGCTTTAGGGCGTTCAGGATCAAAAAGACCAGAAGCCCAACCGCTGGAATCGCTGCTACTAGTGAGACACTAATGACTTGTCGTTTGCTCATGATTCGTTGAACGTACTGAAGATTCAAAGATGAAAAGGGCGGACGCGAACCAGAATCAACTTTGATGAATCGCGAGCCGCAACGACCACTGTACTCTGTCTTCATCGGCTATCGTACGCCCGAATAATCAGTTCGAGCAACCAATGCTGGAAGACTTGAGCGAATCGGAATACATCGACGATTTTAACGATGTTTCCACATGATACGGATACACGGGTATTACCGAACAATCAAGCTGATTTTGCAACAAACTGATGTCACGTTCACTGAAACTCGACAAACCAAATTGAGCTTTGCTGGTGAAACTTCAGGTCGATTCAGCTGGCTGGTTCTGCCATGCTGGCAAACGCGGATCGTGTGAAATGTTCGTCGTGTGCAATGTCGGTCGACGTGAAATGTTCGTCGCGTAAACAGTTCGCTACGTATACTGTTCGCCACGTAAACAGTTGAGCGAAGTGCTGTGCTATTCAACGTAGAACGGGTGAGCAGCGTCGCGTTGAGCCAAAACATCTTCGATGGATGGTTCATTCTTCATGGCTCGTTCAATCGCTTGTTTGGTGGCTTCGTAGTTGTACTGATAAATTTTGTCGTCGTCTGTCGCTTCCCAGTGAATAAACACGCCGCACACGATCACCAACTGATTGGCCTGATCCTTAGGAATCACGCCCGATTTCACACAGTCTGCCACAGCGTTCGCGACAGCTTTTTGAGCCGGGCCAAACATTTGGACTGCTTGGCGAGCCCCCTTGATTGTCACCTTGGTAACCATCACGGTCGATGGTTTGACGGCCAAGTTGGGAGTTCCCGCTAAGAGATTGCTATGCCCCATTTTTTGGTTTGCCAGAGCATTCGCAAAGGCATGTCCGACCGGGCCATTCTTATCACCAATCATCAGATCAATATGAGCAACTTCGTTCCCGTCACCAACCAATGATTCACCGACGTACATTGACATTTCGCAGACCCTTTCGAGATCTCAACTCAGCAATTCGTGATTTCAACTTCCAACAGGATCGTTGCGACTGCTTGGTTCAGATTGACGCAAGCGTTGGATGTTCGTCCTTCAATATTTGCAGCATCGCGACTTCCATAAAGCCGTGCAACCGATCCGGTAGACGGACTGATATGAACGGGCGGAGTTCCTAGGATTCCGAATCCGTTGCTCAGCGGTCGCCAAGAGATGCAGCCCAACCTGCGGACAGTGCTTCTGTCTGATTTTCATCAGGCAATTGACAGGCAGCTCGTCGGTTCGATATGAGCCCCATATTCGATATGGACCCGTACTCGATGGCACCGTAGCGGCTTTGGCTCAGCCTCACGGGATGTCCAAACAGTCGGCTGATTGGGCCAGAAGCAAGACACTCGATTTGAAACCGTAAAAATCTGTTAGGCACAAAGCGAATTAAAACTACTGCTGATTGTCACCATCTGTTTCTTCAGTATCTGTGACGGGCTTCGCTTCGCCTGTTGATTCTTCGACAGCAGGAGTTTCTGTTTCTGTTTCTGCTTCTGTTTTGTCTTCTTCAGTATTTTTTTCTTCGGCCCCTTCCTCTTCGGCTGGATCGCTTTCTCCTGGATCTGCCGTGTCCGTTTCTTTGGGCGTGTCTTCTTCGTTTGCGGCCGGTTCCATGTCCTTGGCTTCTTCTTCCGAAACGCCTGCTTCTG
>CAYTUE010000044.1:11158-15969 GCA_964441085.1 uncultured Planctomycetaceae bacterium | reverse complement strand
CGCCTGCTTCTGACTCTGTGGCTTTGGGTTCAGCGTCTGGTTTGACATCTTCTGGGTCAGGAAATGGAACAAGCGGTCCAGTGGGAAACCCTTCGCCAGATCTGAACTTCTTGTACTCTTCTGTCAAAGATGGATCCAGCATCGTGGCAATCTGATACCACCGATCCATTTCTCGGTAGTCGGCAAGTTCGGCAAACAGTCGAGCTGCCTTAGCTCGACCAGGACCATTGCTAATATCGCTTGCGACGGCATCAACAGCTGCGTGTAACTGGCGTTTCAGGTCGAGCAACTGGTCTCGGTTTTCTTCTGCGACTTTTTGCTGTTCTGTTTCCTGACAAGCCGCAAATGCTTTGGCCGCCAGCGTCATGACTTCAAGATTGCGAGGAGACGTACGAACTAATTCGTTAGCGAGTGTTTTGGCTTCATCCAGTTTTTCTTCAAGGATGACGAGTTCCAACATCGCAGTTTTCACGGCTGAATTTGGCGGGCTCGCTTGCAGCGCCACCATGGCCTCTCGATATTCACCAATTTTGCACAATACCGAACCCTTCACTGCGGAATCGCCGACACTGCCAAGATGAGCTTTGGCGACTTCTTTCAGTGTTTCAATATCATTTAATTTCATCAGACATTGAAAGTACTCTGTCACGAAATCAGGAGGCACCGAAGAAAACTTGCCTGGCGAAGTTAAGACGGCTTCGAAGTCTTCACGAGCCGCTTTGTGGTCTTCTTGAAAAGTACGAATTTGAGCTCTTAAGATGCGAGAGAAATCGTGGGCGGGATTGATTTCGATACTGCGATCGAGTTCAGCTGAAGCCAAGTTGATTCCGCCAGCCACATTGTACAACGATGCCAGATTCATACGAGCATTCAGATCTTCTCCAGTTTCCTTTTCCACTGCCAAGCGGTAGGAGGTCACTGCTTTATCGAAGTCGCCTGCTGCTCGGTGAGCGTCGCCGGTTCGAAGAGCAGCTTCCGCTTCGAAGAGGCTACCGGCCTTAATCTTTCCGAACAATTCCAGAGCCTTTGGAATTCGACTTTGAGCCAACGCAAGACGCCCTTCGAGAAGGTTGACGTGGTCAGCATACGCTTCGTCTTTCTTCAGTATCGCAATCTTCTGGTTGAAGACGTCCTTTTTGTTCGGATCAAGCATGACGGCTTCTGCTTCCTCATAGACCTTGTCAAGATCTTCGGGCAGGAAGCTCACAACGATTGCACCAATCACGACCAGAGAGAAGGGCACCAAAATCAGCCAGAGCCAGATTGGAGGTCCAGAATTCACTTTGCTCGGCGAATTGCTCATGATTGTCGACCACAAATTTCAGAATACAAAAAACTTAAACCTAGGATGACTCAGCATCAAAACGGCAATGCTGCCTTGGCAAATTTTTTACCAAGGCGTAATGCTCGCGCAGACTGAGTCAGCAGTCACTACGCCGAAATTTGTTGGGTATTTGAAAAATCATTTCAGATTTCAATGACAAGCACAGAACTGGTCCAGAAATCGCCTGTCTGCCACTCTCTGTGCTCCAAGTCCTTGAAATTTGCCTTACGGATCAAAAAGTTTGCCTTGTTCAGCCTCCCGTCCAAGATTGGCTTCTGGAACGTATTGACATGCGGCAACCGTCTGGCTGAAATCCCGTAAAATTCCCCTCCTAATAGCAAAACACTGCTACGATGCCGTTTTCCTGCGAATTTCAAACACCAAGATTCTTAGCCGCTGTGTGGTCAAAAACACTTGCGCCGAGCAATTTGCTGATCTTGCTGGCGACCGTATTTTCTCTGGCAATGTCGCCAACAGCGATTGCTCAAGAACCACAAATCACCGCCGAATTGAACACGAATCGAATCTATGTGGGTGAAGCGGTCGTGTATTCTGTCATGGTGTCGAATGTCGAAGATCCACCAGAACCCGACCTGTCGCACTTTGTAGGGCTGGATGTCACACTGCTCGGCCAGTCAAGTCAAAACTCTTCGTCGATCTCAATCATCAACGGAGTCCGCACTGATACTCGCCGGTTCGGGAAGCTCTTCCGCTATTCCTTGACTCCATCAACTGTCGGCACGATCACGGTTCCTGCTCCTGAGGTTGAAATCAACGGCGATGTGCTGACCGGCCCCCCCTTAGAGTTGGTGGTTCAAGGAGCATCAGAACAAGAATCGGTCTTTCTCAATACCGTCATTAGCCCCACCGATTCGATTTACCCGACTCAGCAGTTCACCGTGGCTTTGCAAGTAGACGTTCGGCGATTAACCGGTGCGTTGGCGGCTCGCAGCCCGTTAAGCATTCAGGACACCGTCCAACTGAAAATTCCGTGGCTGACTGATACGCCCATTCCCAACTGTACGCCCGAATCAGAAGCAGTAGACGTGCTGCGTCCTATGCTAAATCAAGGTCGTCAGCAGGATGGTTTTGGAATCAACGGGCTTTCTGTGGAAGCCAGAACGTTCTTCAGTCGTGCTCGTGCCGCTCAGTTTATTCCCCCTCATGAAGACGTGACTCGCAAACTGAAAGACGGCACAACGGCAGACTTCGTTCGTTACACCATCAAGCAAAACTTTCAGGCCGACCGTCCCGGTGAAATCAAAATTCCGGCTGCCACTTTGAAAGGGCTGTTTGCGATTCCCAATGTTGCTGCCATTGAAGGGCAAGAAGTCTTCGCCGTCAGTCACATCGCCACTTTGAATGTATCAAATGTGCCAACCAAAGGCCGCCCAAACACGTACACAGGAGGCATCGGTTCGTTCTCTGTGAATGCCACTGTGACTCCTCAAGATGCTCAAGTGGGAGATCCCATGACATTGACAGTCGACGTGACCGGTCAGGGAACGTTAGATCTGATGCTTGCCCCAGATTTGAACAAAACAGAAGGGTTTCAGGATCGATTTCGAATCTATGAACCGACATCCAAATCCACACCTGATCGTCGGACCTTCACATTTACGTTGAGACCCGAAACTGATGACATCACGGAAATCGCCCCCATTCCGTTTACCTTCTTTGATGTGGTTCAAGGGCAGTATTCGACAGTCCACACAGCTGCGATTCCGCTCACGATTACCAAAGCCAAAACACTGGGCGTCAACGAAGTCGTGTCAGATCATCTCGGGCAACCTCGTCAGGGAATTCCATCTGCATTGCAACAAAACAAAGACAGCTTAGCGGCGAACCATGTTTCGCTTGCTGCGGCTCAGACGAACTGGTTGACTTGGAAGCAATGGCTGCTGTTGTGGGGTTTAATCGTTGTGGCCGCGGCGAGTTTAAAAACGCTCATGACTGCAGGGCGCAACCGAAATTCAGACCCTGTTGCCGTCAAACGCCGCCAAGCTGTGTCGAACGCCCATTCGGCTCTGCAGACCGTTCAGGCAAACTCGTCAGAATTAGGTGCCGTACCAGCTGAAGCTTTCGCAAAAATTGTGATTGGCTTGGTTGCCGATTCCACTGGCCAGCAAGCTGCCGGAATGACGTCCACTGAAACCATTGCAACATTGGCAGGACTTGGCATCACAAGCGACATTCAAAATCAGACAACCAATTTCCTCCAAGACTGTGACGCGGCTCGATTTGGAGCATCCAATGACGACCAAGAACGACTCAGAAAACAATGTCAGGATTTGGTTGGCACGCTATCGAAGGAACTGAAATCGTGACGCTGAAATACTCAGTGATTGGTTCTCTTTGGTATTCCTTCAAGTGATTCCCGCATTTTGTTTCAGAAGGTTCTCCCTTCCGTTCGCCATCAAAGGCATTCAATAGACTATGGCAACAGACACAATGAAAACGCGGTTCGTAAACACGATGCTTCTTGTTTGGCTGTGCACCCTTTTCAGTTCGCCCACGTCCATCGCGGCGATTGATGAACAATCTGAATTTCGCCAGTTAGAACAGCAGTTTCAGCAGGCAAAAACCAAAGCACAATTTATCGCGGTGGCCACAGGATACGACGCACTGAAAACAACCGATTCGGTTTCGGTGAGCATTGTCTTTAACCAAGCCAATGCGTGGTTGAAAGCCGAGGAACTCGGGCGCGCAATCGCAGGGTACCGGCAAGCTTTAAGACTGGCTCCTCGAGACGAATCGATTCGTCGAAACTTAAATCTTGCGATCCAAAAGGCGGGCCATCAAAACAAGCAGCCCACAATCATGGACTACGCATTTTTCTGGAAGAATCGATTGACGATTTCATCGTTGGCGATGCTCATTACTGTTGTCATCATCGCGGCTGGGGCTTTGTTTGTCTTGAATCACCGTTCACGGTTCAGTGTGAGTGTGTTTCGTCTCTTGGTGGCTGGTTCTTTGACTTTGGTTGTCTCATTCCTTGTGAAGATCAACGAAGAAGAACACACGCTTCATGGAAGTGTCGTTGCGGATTCGACTGATGCAAAAAAGGGACCAGCTGCCAGCTACGAATCGGCGTTTTCCAAACCACTGACTGACGGCTTAGAATTTTGTGTCGTGAACCAACAGCAGGATTGGATTGAAGTCGACGTATCTGGAATTGGACTCGGCTGGATCCCCAAAACGGACGCTGTTGTCTATTGATTCACAATGACTGCTGTTGTCAGACTCTGTACCTGAAGCTTCATGGTTGCAGCTTCACAGGGTTGCAGCTTCACAGGGTTGAAGCATCACAGGGTTGAAGCATCACAGGGTTGACGAAGAATAGTTGACAGAAAACCGTAAGCAACTGAGTTCGCTGGCTGTGTATAACGAGTAGGAACAGGGCGTTACGAAAACTGGCCGCTCTGGGAGCAGTTTTACGTTTCGACACTGTTGGCACTGACACCGTTGGCACTGACACCGTTAGCAC
>CAYTUE010000044.1:6349-11058 GCA_964441085.1 uncultured Planctomycetaceae bacterium | reverse complement strand
GCACTGACACCGTTAGCACCGACACTGCTGGCACCGACACAATTTTTAACGACTGTTATTGGCTGGACTTTTTCGCAGTCGTCATTGGGTTGGTCTGTAGCAGCTTGAATAATTCGGCGTCAAAGGCGATTCGAGCCACTTCGGCAACTGCGTGAACTCGAAGCTTCGTCATCATTGCCTTGCGATGCTTTTCGATTGTTTTAGGGCTTAACCCTAGAGCAGCTGCGATTGACAAGTTGGTCATCCCCGACACGACCATGGTTACGACTTCTGCTTCTCGCGGGCTAAGTGCTTCAATTTGGCGAACAGCCGATTGTGCTCTCTTAGCATGTTCTGCTGACAATTGAATTTGGTACCGAGATTCAATGAATAGCAGAGTTCCTAATTTGCCGTTTTCATCGCCATCCAGCGCATAGAAACGAAGGTCAAATTCTGGTGAAAAATGATCGGCCAAAACTTGGTACTGCCTTGCCACAAGCAGCTGGATGAGTTGTGGCCCCGTAGGAAAGGCTGGCTGAACCAGCATGACGTTTTGAGCTGGCGAGAGATCGCTGGATGGGACTTCGGGAGACCTTGCCGTTAAGTCACGAAGAAGGCGGGAAAAAGTCTGACTGCAAAGAGTAAATTCCTCTTTAGCGTGGCACAAATAAGCCCATTGATGAGTCGATTCGCGAGCGACGATTTGAAGAATTTGATCATTGAGTGACTCGGCCATAACACGGACATGCCCAACAGCCAATGCTGTCAGATTTCAGGAGGGATGAGTGGTGGGAGGGATGAGTGGTGGAACAAGAGTGTGAGGTCAAACGAATCAAGATTCCAGAAACCACACTCATCGTGTATTCGATATTCAAACATTCAGATAGTACTGTCCATTCGAATTTCTTCTTACCAACACTGTGTCTTATTCTTACATTGAAAGTGTTCATCGACCATAAATGAGTGCCACGTTTTTCAGAAAGATTTTAAGTCAAGCAGCTTGTTGAACGGTTGTGTTAACTGATGTTTAGAAAAGAGAATGTTTGTGTGTTTTTTAGGTGAAAAATGGAAGCTGATTATTTTGTTAATGACTGATGTGGTTGAAGTTCATGAAATCAGAGTTCGTCACGTTCATCAAGTTTCGACGGTGGCCAGCAGGGAGAGGGGGGATCCGATACCTTTCTTGATTGAAACGTGAACAAGCGGTCTATGTCTTGTTGCAGGATGCATGATGTTTCATGTCGTGTTGGACATAAAATTGGGCTCCGCCGAGTGAACATTCCACCAAGTGAATGTTCCACCAAGTAAACGTTCCACCAAGTCGAATCGAATTGCCTCGTAGTGATGTGGCAACAGATGAGAAAACTTTGCCCTTTGATCTTGCTCGCCATGCGCAACAAGTATGTTGCATGAACCATGGCTAAACCGACGTGTTAGCTGGGCCGACGTGTTATTCGTCGCAGTGCACTGACCAAAACAAAACAGTCTGAACTTCCGCATTACCAATAGGCGCAGTGCCAATAGGGGCCAACCCCCAAGGCCCGTTCAACGAGAAAATGAACGACCGGTTTTGGTGAATGAACTCATGGAGAAGATGTGGATTCACACTGGCCCCAGAGGAACTTTCCAGTGTCTAGAACCCGACTTCATCAGCTGTGGTTCGTGCGGATTGCGGACAGATTGCCAAAATTTTGCCACACAGATGGGCGGTTACATCAGATGGCTCGAAGAATGGCGGCCGCACTTTGGCCAACCGCTGTGCGATTCACTGTCAGAGCAGTTCGAGTCTTCAGTTGCTGAGGTTCTTCTCGAACAATGTTCAGACGACAACGAGGATCTGGGATCTCGTAGTTTAGGGTTGCTGGCACCGTACCGTTTTTCAGGCTAAGCAACGTGCCAGCTAATTCAACGGCTCCGGCTCCCGCATCGAAGTGTCCCACAAAGCTTTTCATGGCAGTGACAGGAACCTTCAGCACACAGTCTCCCATAGCCCGGTGGTAGGCTCGAGATTCCACGATGTCATCGGGTTGTGTGCTTTTGCCTTGAGCATTGATATGGCCAAGTTCTGTAGGAGCAATTCCAGATCGTTTGAAGCTGGCTTCGATGGCTCGAGCCAATCCTAACCCAGCCGCTTCGTTGGGTTGCCCTTTCCCGTCAGCTCCTGCGCCAACTCCGAGTACTTCCGCGTAGATTTCTGCACCACGAGCCTTCGCGTGTTCGTAGCTTTCGATTACGAACGTTGCTGCACCTTCACCGACAACAGCACCGTCGCGTTCGAAGTCGAATGGTCGGCAGGCTCGTTTGGGGTCATCGTGTTGACTGGACAGTCCTTCAAAGCGATGGAACTTGGCAATATCAACAGGGTGAATGTTGGAACTACATGCTCCCACAATCATCACGTCGGCTCGATTGCTTTCAATCACACGCACGGCTTCAGCCAAAGCCATTAAGGCTGATGTGTCTCGACAGGTGACTGTGTTGTTTGGTCCACGAGCATCATGGTCGATGGAAATGTGACATGCTGGCATGTTGGGAAGCTGCTTTAACAACCACAAAGGAGTCACTCGGCCCATGCCGCCTTCGCCCCAGCGAGTCATCGAAAAGGCGTTGTCTTTATCCAAGCTTGCCTGAATGGCTTCGGTGAGTTCTGATGGATGAGTCGTCATGCGACCGGCACCGTACACGACCCCCTTGCGATAAGGGTCGACATCGGAATCTGTGAGCCCTGTATCAGCCATGGCCAAGCGAGCTGACGCGACGCCAAGTTGCATGTCGCGAGACATCACCTTCACAAATTTGCGATCACGCAACATTGTGGAGGAATCGAAGTCAGAGACTTCGGCTCCAAAAGGAGAGGGTAGATAATCTGCTTCCATTGACTTAAGAAAGCCAATGCCTGAGCGATTATTGCTTAAGCTATCCCAAAATTTGTCGTTGCCAATACCGATTGGAGAAACAACTCCAACGCCCGTTACGACAACTCGAGTCCCATCGCACCCAGCCATGGTCCACTCCTGCTGTTAACTCCCACCAACGACTCAAACGTCAGTACGAGTACCCATCATGGATTCCGATCAAAACTCCGTTTTGATCACGTCGTCTCCGCTCCCAATAGCTAAGAGATCGACTTCAATTGTTGACTCCCTTGAACTCGATTGTTGTCAATTGATCTCGCTCCCCAGCGATTTCAACTCACCTAAAGTTCGACCGGCAATCTTGATGATTACGTTGCACAAATCGCAACATCACCAATGTCTTCATTATCTTCTTCTACTGAATTGGCTCCGCCCTTTTAAGAAAAGACGGACCTGTTGGATTGTAACCAACGACAGCCCTGACAGGGCTGAATGTCGCAGAATTACACATTTTCAGCCTAGGATTGTCAAGAATGCACCATAAATCGGGCAAAATGAAGCGGTAAATGGCAGTTTTTGCTGAAAGTGACGGTCCGCTAAGGAATGAGGTGAGAATAGAGTGGGGGAAGATTGATAAGCTTTGCTGGTGGCCCAATTCGAAGTCCACCACGAATTGGCCAACGCAAACGCGTGTTTATCTCGCCCGTTTGGTTGTGTGCCAGCCAATTGATTGGCTGTTTCCCCAATCGTACACCCCAATCGTACACCACAGTTGGGCACCACAGCTGGGCACCACAGCTGATGAAAATGGTGCTGTTTCAGTCATGGTGTCGATTTGGCGAACACGGAAGCTTTAAAAGCTGCTTGTTCAATGAAGTTGGTCTGTTAATCAGTTTTTGCATTGGCACTCAAGCAACTTTCAAAGCGCTGTCGTGGTGGTTGTTTGGCCTGAGCAAAACCCTCAAGTTACGGTAAATCACTCAAGAAGAATAAATTCTTTCGCTGGGAAGTCTCGGAAGAGAGGCGACAGAAAATGGTTGGCAGCAGAATCACATCCCAGCCGACCGATAGAATCTCATATTGCAAGATTCGGAGATTGGCATCAGTTGCCGAATCCGTCACAATGAGACTGCGACAAATCTTTCTTTTTCCAGTTGTGCCTGTTTGAACCATGGCGACACCCGATTACAAACGATTTCGCATGGTCATCGACCTGCAGAGATTTGATCTTCCTGCTCCTGTGGTGCCAGAAGGCTATCGTTGGAGTGCATGGAATCAGCTGCTTTGCGAGCGACATGCGACGGTCAAGTGGAAATCGTTTCGCAACGATGTTGATGGCCGAGTCTTCCCGTGCCTTAGCGAAATGGATGGTTGCCGTACGTTGATGAATCAAATTGTGAACCAACCTCATTTTACTGCTGGGGCGGCCCCTCCTAACTTTGCTCCAGATTCAACATGGTTGCTCAGCTATCATCCAGATGACGAATGGCCAGCAGAAGATGCAGGTGCCATCCAAGGAATGGTTTGTGGTACTGGGATTGGTTCGATTCTGAATGTCGGTACCGTTCAAGAACATCGAGGTCTTGGGTTAGGAAAAGCGCTGATGCTGAAAGCGCTGCATGGCTTCGATTTGATTGGCTGTCACAAAGTGGCTCTTGAAGTGACTGCCATTAACAAAGCGGCTGTTGGATTATATGTTTCACTTGGCTTTGAAGTGATCGAAGTTCTGTATCGATCTGCTGATGGCGGAGCCGTCGTTGAAGGCACCGAACGACGCCCACTGAAGTCGTCGTAGTCAATCAATCTGGCAGTTACTGAGGAGGAATTTTCAGCACTGTCTTGTTTTCAGCACCGCCTTGTCTGCAGCACTGTCTT
>CAYTUE010000044.1:0-6249 GCA_964441085.1 uncultured Planctomycetaceae bacterium | reverse complement strand
TCTGCAGCACCGTCTTGCCTTGAGTAGGCAATCACAAAAAAAGCAGGGCATGTTCCATGTGAACATGCCCTGCTTCTGAATTCAAACTGCCGAATTCAAACTGTATTGCAAACAGTTTGAATGTTAGGCAACACCAACCTGCCAGCGTTGAAAGCCAACTGCTTCCAGTCCGGCTTCAGCGAGTGCTTTTTCGACCGACATTTTGTCGTCTTTGGCGAACGCTTGATGAAGCAAAACGCCCTTTTCCATGAAGAAGCGCCCCATCTGACCGCCAACAATTTTCTCGACAATTTCAGCTGGCTTGCCGCTTGCACTGGCTTGTTCGCTGAGTCGAGTTTTTTCAGCTTCTACTTCCGCAGCATCCAAATCGGTTGGGAAGCAGCATGTTGGGTTCATCGCGGCAACGTGCATTGCGACGTCTCGAAGAATACTCGGATCCTTCACTTCGCCCTTGGCTTGAAACAGGACTCCTGTTTTGAAGTCGTGATGAACATAGCCGCCAACAGGACCAGCAAGTCGAGCAACTCGAGTCACGACAGTTTTTTCACGGATCTTGTTAACGAAGTCTTCGTACATTTGCTTCAGAGTCTGGCTTCCACCAGCTGGAGTTTGTTCCAGCAATGCGTCGGCGCTGTCTGCTCCTGGGCCGTTCAGCATTGTTTGAACAAGGGCTTCGCCGAGTTCTTCCAAGGCTTGTCCAGTTGCAACAGGAGCTGATTCGACCTGAATTTCAACGAATGCGGCTTCGCTTCCATCGTCCTTCGTGGCGAAAAAGATACGACCTTCTTCTGTGGCGTTGTCTGCTCGCTTGTCCTGAATCTTCTTGAATTGTTCGCGAAGAATTTCAACAGCTTTTTCCGCATCACCATCTGCCTGAACGAGTGCTTTTTTGCACTCCATCATGGGCAGGTCTGTTCGTTCTCGAAGTGCTTTTACGGCTGCAGCAGTGACATCTGCCATTGTTTATCTCCTTGGCAAAAAAGAGTGGTCGCGTTTCGAGCGACCCAGACAACGATTTTGATAGCCAGTAAGCTGCCAGCGAATCGTTGTCAAAATGAACGAGTAAAGGAAAACTAAAAGCCTGTTAATTCGTGCGTACGTTGGATGACGTTTTTATCAGACACCATATCAACAGGCTGGTTCGTTGACTGCAGAAAGGAAAGCCACCCAGACACATTTTATTGCAGCTTGGTGGCGTCGTCTTCAACAGATTTCAACAGACACTACTGTCCCACGTTGGGAACGGCCTTTGGTTCGTCGGCAGAATCATGCTTCTTGCCTTCGTTTGGTCGCAATGATTTGCCTTGATTGATGGCGTCGGCCAAGTGTTGACCAATGATCTTGATTGATCGCAGGCTGTCATCGTTGCCAGGGATCGGCAGGTCGACAACATCAGGATCAGAATCGGTATCGATCAAAGAAACAACCTTGATGCCCAGCAGGTGAGCTTCATGGACGGCGTTCTTTTCTTTGTTGGGATCGATCACGAACAGACATTCCGGAAGACGATTCATCTCGCGAATACCGTTCAGGTTGCGATAGATCTTTCGATACTCTCGCATCAATGTGGATTGCATCTTCTTGCTGTAGTTTGAAATCTCACCAGATTCCTGCATAGCTTCCAGTTCTTCCAGTCGCTTCAAGCGAGCTCGAACTGTGCGGAAGTTTGTGAGAGTTCCACCCAACCATCGTTCAGTACAGTAAGGCATGCCACAGCTATCAGCCAATTCGGCCAAGCTTGCAGCTGCTTGTCGTTTTGTTCCGACAAACAGAACCAGACTGCCTTGAGCAGCCACTCGCATCAGGTACTTCTTCGCTCGGATCAACCCGCGAATCGTTTCCTTGATGTCGATAATATGAATCTGGTTACGGCGACCGTAAATGTACGGGCGCATTTTGGGGTTCCAGCGGCTGGAACGGTGCCCGTAATGGACGCCGGCTTCCAGTAAATTCTTCACGACAATCTCAGCCATAGCCGATCTCCTGTGGTTCAAGGCAATTGTTGTCGAAAACAAACTGCCTCACAGAACAATTGTGTGAATGTTGAAGACATTCATCGGGCGGCTCATAAAATTGAGCCAGATGTCAGATTGAAATCCTTCAACAAACACTCCACCGATGATTTCGGAAGGTGGATTTTTTCCGAAGAGCTCCCAACAACGGAACTCTGACTTGGGTCGGAAGAGTATCGGCAGCAATTCGTTACGTCAAAGGCCCTTTCGTACGGAAACACTCGTTTTCCCGGAAGCAGCAGCAGATTCGAGACTTTCTTCGTCACGAAAGCCCAATTCCCTGCTTTCAAAGGCATTTTTGCGGACAACGGCAGGCTTACGGCAGCCAGAATTGCGAGACAGGCCGTCAGCACAGTTGCAGATCGATGGAGAATTCAGCAACCTGGGCGTTCAGCAACCTAGGTGCGCATAAAATGCTGCCGAAAACGAGAAACTCAGGGCCAGCAGCCCTTAAGTCTCAAAACTCATTCGCTTTTTGTGGCCTCTGGTTGTTGGTCGGCAGCACCACTGATCGACAAAATCGTTTCATATTCCACGCCGTCTGGTTCTGTTTCTTGCACGTGAAGTTCCCCGACAGCCGTTTCGAACACGTTGACAATTCGGCAATTCGACGAACCATACAGTACGCTAATGGCATTGATGGAATCAAAACGCAAAGACACCGCACTGATGGGCAGTGAGATTCTGCGGATGGTGTTTCCTGCCGTCACCAAATACACGCCGTGAGCAGAATCGTTCGCCAGCAGTGGACGTACTTCAGAAGTTGGAAATTCGAGCAGCACAATGTAGTCATCGTCGGCGAGGCTGTAAGAAATCAGTTGGTAACTGCCTTCAACAGCTTTGCAGTAAACGACATTTCGCTTGTCAGCCGTCCAAGTGATGGCATGGACATTTCGGTCCAGCAAGGTCGAATTTTCGCTCACGGAATGGTTCGATTTTTCAGGAAGAGCAGAACGCTGGCTGATCCACGCGTTTGAATTTCGAAGATACGCAAATCGCGGATGCCCATTAATCAACGAATCAGACACATTGGTACCGTAACAACGGAAACGATAAACACCCGGTGATGCCAAACTGTAGATACGAAATTCTTTTTCCCCCTGCCGACGTGAACACAGACCACCAGACGAATGGATTTCGAGATTGCGATTTGTGATTGAAGCATCTGCGGCAAGATCATCGGGATTTCGAATCAGCCATGCATCTTCAGCTTCGTCAAAACGAAATCGTTTGAGGATGCGTGATGAATGCGCAACCTGTGTTCGAGAAACCACATCAACATGGGGCACTGTGGCTTTGTGTGGGGCAGGAGACGATTGAGCAGATGTGGATTCAGCAAATAGAATCGTACTCGCCATCAACACAGCAATGTTCGCACAGCAAGCTGTTTGATAGACAGTGAATGGGACGTGTTTTTTGAGCCTGAACAAATTCATGACCGCCGAATATTCCATTGTTGTTGTTCTTCAGCTGTTGTGCAGTGCTCAGCCAGTTGTGCAGTGTTCAGCCAGTTGTGCAGTGTTCAGCCAGCGCATGGCAACTTCAATGCCTCAAATCATTCCGCTGTGGTCGCTTTACTCAACACCAGCAACTGATCTGCTGCAAATCCTGTTACGCCCAAAATCTGCCTGTTGTTGATTTGGACGGGCGATTCATCACCCGACTTCCAGATTGCCAGATTTTTATTGCGACCACTGGTTGGTCCCAGCCAGACAAACTGATTTCCGGCAAAGCAATTTAAATCTTGAACCACATTGGTCACATCAGATGTTCCAGCTGTGGCAACAGGCTGATCGATCTTTCTTGGCGACACATCGTACTGCAGCAATTGCCGTTGAGCGTGATTGAACCACCAGAAAGCTGAACGGCTCAAGGACTCGTTTTTTGCCCAGCAAAATGGCCATCCCGTAATGGTTGTTGTTCCCTTGCTGATCACGATGTCTTGGTAGGTCTTGTTCTGCGGCGAAAAGTCGCGAGACACCAAATCATAGATCGCAACGCTGGTTCTTCCTTTTGACCTGACGGTGTACGCAATCTTGTTACCGTCTGGGCTGAATTGAGATGCCCAGCCGGCTTGATCTAACAGTTGCCAGTTCGTTCCGTCACTGCGAACCATCCAGACGCCTTTGTTAGGAGTATATCGGCTGCACGTTAAGCGTCGGCCAGAAGCAGTGAAACTGGGGTTGACCGCTGGACCAATGTCGGTGATGGATTTGCGATTTCTATCCACGACGTAAACATGATTTTCTGATGCCAGTTTCGTGCCCGAAACCCGACCATGAAAAGCGATGAGACTGCCATCACAATTCGACGTTGGGCTCCCAACACTCACCAACCCCGAAATCGTAAAGAGAGTTTGGCCACTGACTTTTCCAATCTCGTTCAAGCGGCTTTGTTGAATCCAGATCGCATTCACGTCTGGCGATGATCCAGAGCCCCAGTTTATTGCCACCGGCATGTCCGCATGCGCGATAACAGCAGCTGGACTGCTCTTTCTTTTCCACGGCACCAAATGGCGTTCCTTGGGAAAACGCAACTGACGTTCAGCAATTGCCCGTTTGACTTGGTCAGTGAAAGTCGAGAACTTAAGTCCAGCCAGCAAAATTTCGTCAGCAATCGCCGCTTGAAAATCGCCAGCCAGTTGTTTGGGGAGACGATGATTAACAAAAAGACGATTTGCTGCGTCTGCCACAACACAGGCCGAGTTTTGCTGCTGGATGACATCGGTTCGCAACGCGTGGCTGACGAGGATTCGAAAACCGTCAACAGCAGCTGTTGCGGCGAAGTTTGCTTGGCTCGCTGATTGGTGATCAACCATCAGCAATGCTTCCCCCGTTTTCTGTAACAGATTCGCTGCTTCTGGAAGCTGCCGAACAGAAAGTTCTGCCTTCATGATGCAGGCCGCTGTCAGCCGTAGCAATTCTGGGGAACTGGCTTGCCGCACAAACGACTGCAACTGTTGGCAGCGGTGGCGAATTTCGTCCAGATCTTGACGCTCCATCGCAATCAAGAAAAACAGAAAACCGCCTTCTGCAACTGTGTCCAATTGCTGTTCACGTAGCAACCGTTTCAAATCCTCGATTCGGTTCGCCCTAGCGGCCCAGTCAACGAATTCGTGAGCACCACTTTGCGGAGCGATCAATGCTGGAAAGCGTGAATGGGTGGACTCTTGTGAGTAGAGAAAGATCCGGTCTGGCCGAGATGTCGGGTTCACGCATGTCCGAAATGCCATATAGGCGAGTTCCGGATCAATTTGCAACCGCTTCCACTGCATCGAAAGATTCAGAAGTGTGCTTGGCAGTTCTCGCTGAAATGATTCCACTGTGGGTTGAGGCAGATTTTGATTGATGTCGACCACGACCGACCGAAAGACCAATGGATTGTTGGCTACTGTTTCTGAACGAGTGGGAGGACCAAACTGGAGAGCCCGAGCCACCGCGTTTGTCGAAATCTGCTGTAGCTTCCGTTGGACTTCTGGATTGACTTCGCGATTCGTGTTTGTTGCTTCTGCTGAGATCGCGAGTTGTCGGATGGCATCCGTGGTCGAAAAAGCAATTTCGAATGCAGCATGAACCTGTTCCACGCTGAGGTCATCATCGGAAACACAGCTCAAAGCTGGCTGAAAAGCTCCCAAACTTATCGCAACGGCACAAGCCATGTGGATGGCACTCAAAGGCGGTTGCCCATTGCGTTTTATCGCGCTGACAAATCTCGAACCTGCGAAGCGATTGGTCATCACGATTCCGACGTTGTCGTTGCTGGTGAACCAGTCAAAGGGTCACGATCGTGCAGTTTCATAATTTCCTGCCATGTTTCTCGATCCAAATCGAGAGCATCGTCTTCTAGCAGGCGAGGAATTTCTGACTGCACGGGGTATTGCAGGCGACGATGAGGATCGCAGCAAACGAGGCTGGATTCATGAAAGACCAGATCCGTTTTGGTGACGGGGCAAGTCAGAATGTGCTGAACGGCAGTAAAGTTGAATGCCATAAGATTTTTGGTTTGCAGGTATGGGCACAGGAAACATCAGTGAGTGCAGCCTTCAGATTAACGTCCCACCCAGCCGTTCGTCAATCAGCGACTTGCGAGCAGTTCTGTCCGGTTGATGTTTGTGCCCCGAAGGACTTGAGTCTGTGGCATGAAGGGGGAACTTTGCAGAGTTTCACTCTGAGATGGTCACACGATCAGCGATTGCAGCTGTTTTAAGTACTTCGGGATTTCTTCGAATGGATTTTGC
>CAYTUE010000043.1:28666-30701 GCA_964441085.1 uncultured Planctomycetaceae bacterium | reverse complement strand
AAGCTCAGTCGTTGAAAACGAACCGTCTGTCACCGAAAATCCAATCAGCGACCCAGTCAGCAAACCTCTGATTGCTGGCAACGCTTCGGCAGCCACCGAAGAAGGTTCGTCGGAAAATCGCTTCAACGACAAGCTCAAGCCCTTGGATACTCAAGTGGCATCACCCAAAACAGCTCTTGATTCCAATCCCGTGGTTGCCAACCAGACACCCGCTCCGCAGCCAGCAAAAGCAGAGCCTCGATTTGTCACTGGATTTCAAGATTCCGATGTGGTTCAAACCATCGATGACTTGCTGCAACAGTCATGGAAAGATTCAGAAGTCACACCATCACAGCGAGCAGATGATTCGCAATGGGTTCGTCGAGCTTACTTAGTGTATGTTGGACGCATTCCCAGCATCCAAGAACTTCAAGATTTCCAAGCAGCTCCCAAAAAAACAAGGCGTGCATCACTGATCGATCGTTTCACCGATCACGATGAAGTCCCAGAATACCTCGCCGACGTTTGGACTCGACTGATGATTGGCCGTATCAATCGGCCGGGAGTCAATCGAACCAAGTTGCAAGAATATCTGGTGAGCCAATTTGCCAAGGATGGCCGATGGATTGATACCGTCACCGATTTGATTACCGCTCGAGGACGCAACGATCAAAATGGGGCCACCAACTTTCTTCTCGCTCACCTTAACAATCAGGCCACACCAGCCACGGCTGTGACAGCTCGATTGTTTCTTGGCCAACAAATTAGTTGTGTGCAGTGCCACGACCATCCATTTGCCAAAGGCGTTCAACAGCAAGATTACTGGGCTCTGAATGCGTTCTTTAAAGACACTCAAAAGGTGAGCGTCAAAATCGCGAGCGTCACAAATAAAAACAGCATGTTGGATATTCCATGGAAACTGGAAGATCGAAAACATAGCCCGTCTTCCACCAACGACCCCATGACCTACTTCGAAAATCGCCGTGGCCAAAATATCGCCGTGCTGCCGACATTCGACGGGCAGACTTTAGATCACCGAAGTACCGAAAACCGACGGCAAGCCTTAGCCAAGCTGTTAGCCGCTGATTCTAAAGACACGGTGGCTCGGGCCATGGTGAATCGCATGTGGGCCCATTTCTTCGGCTACGGATTCACAAACCCGATCGACGACATGGGGCCGCACATTGCCGTCAGTCATCCAGAACTTCTTGATGCCTTAGCGGAAGCCTTCATCAAATCCGACTATAGCCTCAAGCGTTTAATGAAGTGGATTGCACTGTCGGAAGCATGGCAAAAGTCGAGCCAACAGATGGAATCGGCAGTGGCAGATTCTCCAGAGATCGGTGATGTGCCCCTGTTTTCTCGAGTCTACGCGCGACGAATGAGCCCCGAACAGGTTTACGAATCCATTCGAGTTGCCATTCAATCTGCTGGTAGGCAGCCACTGGCGCGTCGTCAAGAACACGCCGCACACCGTCGAAGCTGGGTTCGTCAATTCGCCACGGCGTACGAAACAGATGAAAACGATGAATCGATGGATTTCGAAGGCACCATTTCGCAAGCGATGGTCATGATGAATGGGGCAGAAATCAACAAAGCAATTTCAGCAGCAGCCGTTGCCGTGCAAAGTAAAAATGGTGCGACAACCAAAGCGTTAGAATGGCTGGCCGAATCATTGCTGACAAGAAGCCCCACCGCAGTAGAACGCAAAGCATTTCGGCGACACGTGCAGCAAATGAACCGCAGGAACTCTCAATCCGGTTCTGTTCGTGCTGTGGAAGACATGCTATGGGCCTACCTAAACAGCACCGAATTTATGACCGTGCACTAGGCCTGCTGTTCGTAAATCGAATTGTCGTTGGGCTCTGTGAACTCGATTTCGTCGTGTTCGGCCTCACAGAGGCACGACTACAGAAGTGAGTGCTGATCGCTTCACAGGAATGTACCGCTTCACAAACTGCTGCAGAAGGCCCCCAACGCGTCGGGGATCACTGCGATTCGGGAATCACAGCGACAACCGTTTAACGGCCTGCTAGCTGACTGAATCAGTTTTCAT
>CAYTUE010000043.1:19135-28566 GCA_964441085.1 uncultured Planctomycetaceae bacterium | reverse complement strand
GGAATCACAGCGACAACCGTTTAACGGCCTGCTAGCTGACTGAATCAGTTTTCATCCGATTCGTCACCAACTTCGCTCATCTTCAGTTGTTTCATCTTACGGTAAAGATTGGAACGATGAAGTCCCAGCAACTTGGCCGCATCGGTCATATTTCCGTTCACTTGCTTGATACTACGACGGATAAAGTCTTTCTGAAATTCTTTGGTTGCTGCGTCGAGTCCAAGGTCCAGAGGCAACTGAGCCGCGCTGTCTTCTTCCGGGCTTAAGATGAAGGCCAGATCATCTACTTCTACTCGATCAGAAGCCGCCATATAGGCAACTCGTTCCATCAAATTTCGCAGCTCACGAATATTGCCAGGCCATGCGTGCGACTGCATGCGGCGGCGAGCATCCGAAGTGAGCACAAGACCGGGACGACGTGCTTTTTCGGCGAACATTTTCAAAAAGTGTTCTGCGAGCGGCAAAATATCTTCTGGACGATCTCGTAATGAAGGAAGGTCCAGAGTTACGACACTTAACCGGTAGTACAGATCTTCGCGGAAACGTTTTTCTCGAACAGCTTCGGCCAGATTCGCGTTTGTAGCGGCCACAATGCGAACGTTGATTGGAATGGTTTCCGATCCGCCCACTCTGGTAATCACTTTCTGTTCTAACACTCGCAACAGCTTGGCTTGACCGCCGAGGCTCATGTCTCCCACTTCATCCAGAAACAAAGTTCCTCCATCTGCGAGTTCAAATTTTCCTTGTCGTGAACTGCGAGCATCAGTGAAGGCACCTTCTTCGTGGCCGAACAGTTCGCTTTCCAAAAGACTTTCTGCAATCGCCGCACAGTTCACTGCCACAAATGGGCTTTGAGCACGCGCTCCGCCAAAGTGAATGGCGTTGGCCACCACTTCTTTCCCTGTTCCACTTTCACCTAAAACAAGCACCGGAAGATCGGTGGAAGCAAGACGATTCACAGTGTCTCGCAGCGCAACAATTGCAGAACTGTCTCCAACAATCTGAACCTGCCCGGCCACAGTTTCGGCCAACTGATTTCGACTTCGATTCAGCAAACTGATTTCTCGAAGGTTCTGCACGGCAACTGCTGCTTGAGTTCCCAATTGTTCTAAGCATTCCACGTCACCCTGATGAAACAGCTTGCCGCCGTTTCGATTGATCCCTTCGAATGCTCCAATCACGGTGCCGTCAGCGTCTCGCAAGGGCACACACACCAAGTTGCGAGTCACATAACCGCTTTTGCGATCCACTTCTTGATTGAAGCGCTCGTCTGAATAAGCGTCGTTAACAATGATCGCCTTTTCAGTGATCAATGTTTCTCCAACAATGCCTTCTCCGGCGGGCAAGCGTAACGATCCCGAAGCGACTCCCAAGGCGGGGCGAGCCTCCACTTCAGAACGTTCTTTATCCCAGAGAAAAATACTGCTGCGGTCACAGTCTAAAAGACGAGTCGCTTCTTCGGCCATGGTATCCAGCAAAGGAGCCATTTCGTCTGCTTGAGACAGACGTGAGGCGATATCCAACGTTGATTTCAGTTGGTCAACTCGACGCCATGCTTCCATCTGGGAAGCCGCCACTTTTAAAGCCAGTGACAACGATTCTGCTGCAATGGAGCTGATTGCCAAAAGGTTTTCAGGGACGGTTCGAGTTGCCCCAACCAGTAAATCGGCAACACGATCTTGGTTTCCCAGTGGCACAGCAAACACGGTCCAACCGGAATCCTGAGCCTGTAGGCCAGCGTTGGCTTGATCCAGAACTTCGTCACAAAAGCGAATCGGGAACGCGCCCATGGTGTGGCGGCCATGATCGCCCAACATCTTCCATTCTGATTGCGCATTCTTTTTCCAAACCGAAAGCCACTGCACGGTGACTTCCGTTGAGAGTTCGGCAAGCACCTGAGTGAGTAGTTCTGGGAACGACTTTGCTTCGATTGCCGAAGACAGCTGACGCCCGCCCATTTGCATCAACGAAGCTGTCTGATCTGCCGCGTTTGCTGCATTCAAAACAGAATATGCGTCCAAGTTGTTCATCCATGTGATCGAATTCAATCTACTGCCTTTATTTGATCTGCCCTTATTTGATCCAATACCGCAACACATCGCGCCATCGACATGACTTCGGATCAGAAGGTTAGAAAGCACAATCCGGTTGTCAATCGGAATTCAGCTGCTGAATGAAGTTACATCAAACTGACTTCGGAAATTCCGTGTCCAATCACAAAAACTTCTCTCCATGTGCCCTCTTTCTGGTGAGTTGGGCACACGTGTCCGAATCGTTTTTTGAGTCGCCAGACTGCTCAATCATCGAGGCTGGCAGACGGGACTGTCACGGGAAAAGCTGGTCTGCCCATTCCGGTGTGGCTGATGTATGCTGCATCGTTTTTCACTTGATGGGCAACTCTTTTTTCTTTCTCTGATCTCAACCGACAAGACTATGACAGACATTCTGACGCCAACCGTTCGAACCAGTGTTTTTCGAGTCATCGTCTGGATGACAGTGGGCTTAGGATCGTCTGGCGTGGCGTCTTTTTTTGCGTTTGGAAAAACGGTCACAGAAAAGCTGATCACTGCATTGGTCTTACCTTGTGGGGCGATTTGGGTACTGCTGTTTTCTTTCAGTTTGCTGGCCTTCTTTTTGAAGAATCGCACAGTCGGTTTTCTCGGGCTGCTGGCGTTTGCTGCCTATACCGTATTGGGCAGCGGGTACTTGTCGAATGCATTGACGGCAAGAATCGAAGGGCCCTTTCGAAACATCGATCCACTTAAGCAGGAACCCTTTGACAAAGTCATCTTACTCGGTGGTGGAGGATCAATTGGTTCAAATTCAAGACCTCAAGGCAACCGAAGTGGAGACCGGTTGATTCTTGCCGCTTCGCTTTATCACCAAGGCATCACGCCGACTGTCATTTGTACGGGAACAAGCATTCAGGGTTTGGGAGAAAACGGGATGGGGCCCGGACAGGTTTCTGCTGCGGTGTTGCAGTCTTTGGGAGTTCCAGCAGACGCCATTGAATTTGGCGAAGGGCGGACAACGGCTGAAGAACTCGCAAATTTAAAACGACAGCTTGGTGACCAACCGCAGCGAATTGGCATTGTCACATCGGCGTGGCACCTTTCTCGAGCACTGCGGTTGGCAGAACATCAGGGCCTGAAGCTGATTCCTTTGCCTGCAGATTTCATGGCAGGCAAGGTGAGATCTCGAACCAACGCCGAACTGATTAAAGATTGCATTCCAGAAGCCGACAGTTTGCTGGCAACGACTGCGCTTCTCAAAGAACACCTTGCCGCACTTGTTGGTCGGTAATGCCAATTTGATTCGGTGAAGAAAACGGTGGAGCAAATGGCTTCAAGGCGGCTGTTGAAGCATCCTAAAAAATATCAGTTCAGTGTTGCGGCAAGTGTTGGCGGCTTGTGGTTGTCAGCGCATAAAGAAAGGTGAAGAGAAAAAGAATTCTCTTCACCTTCCGCCGATAACTGCAAAGCAGACTCACGGCAGGAGCTTCCCGCTCGGGCAACACACCCATGTGAGCGGGAACAGGCGAGACGCGTTATGCCTCCGTTTATGTGCCAGTGACTGAAGCAGGTTTGCCGTAAGCTGGCATCCCGTGCTCGCACATGTCCAAGCCTTCGATTTCTTCTTTTTCAGACACTCGTAGCAAGCCGACGGCTTTCAGGATGAAGAAGACGATCAACATCGTGACGAACGCCCAAACGCAGATCACGACAGTCGACTGCAGTTGAATCATGAAGTAAGCCATCCGGCTCCCTTCGGCTTGTTCAGGAATTGATGTGCCAAAGATTCCGGTAGCCAGTCCGCCCCAAACTCCACACAAACCGTGGACTGGGAAGGCACCCACTGGGTCATCGATCTTAAGTTTGTCCAAGCCGATAATTCCGGCCACAACAACAAGTCCAGAGACAGCACCAATGATCGCAGCACTTGCCAACGATACTTGATCGCAGTTGGCCGTGATTCCAACAAGTCCGGCAAGAGCACCGTTGAGTGCCATGGAAAGATCAGGTTTCTTGAACAGAATCCAAGACAGGATTGTGGCTGTAATTGTTCCGACGGCAGCTGACAGAGACGTTGTGATGGCAATGTAAGTTGTGACTTCAGCGTTCACAGCACCCGAGTATGTCAGTTGAGAACCGGGGTTAAATCCATACCAGCCAACCCAAAGAATGAAGACTCCTAAAGCAGCGAGAGGGATGTTGTGCCCGAGCATCGGGTTGGATTTGCCATCGCTGCCAAACCTTCCGATACGTGGCCCCAGCACGAGTGCTCCGGCAAGTCCGGCAAAACCACCCACGGCATGCACGACAACGGAGCCTGCAAAATCTGCAAACCCCCAACCAGCAAGTGCTCCTCCGCCCCACTTCCAGAACCCGCTAATCGGATAGACCAAGCCCGTCAGGATGACGCTGTAGCAAAGGTATCCGCTGAATTTCATTCGCCCTGCGACAGCTCCTGAAACAATCGTTGCGGCAGTGGCTGCAAATGCAACCTGAAACAGAAAGTCGGCAGCGTTACTGTAGTCGCCAAGTTCGGCCACTTCGGTTGAATCTCGTTCGCCCCAAACGCCTCCAAAAGCAAACCACTTGTCTTCATGCTCCTCACCCGGATACATCAATCCGTAGCCCAAAAGCATGAACAGGCAGATCCCAACCGACAAGTCCATGATGTTCTTGAAGATGATGTTCACTGCATTCTTGGACGAATTGAAGCCAACTTCGACCATGGCAAATCCGGCCTGCATAAACAGAACCAGAACCGCACAAATGAACATGAACAATGTGTTAATGGTGTAGTCCAGCTCGCCATTTGTATAGGGCTCAGCGGGCGCTTCTTCCTCAGCGGGTTCCGCTGATGCTTCCTCAGTTTCAGCTGCCGCCGGAGGGACGACTTCGTCTTGTGCGGAGATTGTTTGAGTGTTGAGTCCCCCCAGAAGTACGACCATAACCAATGGCATCAGCCATCTGAATCCAACGTGTGATAGAGTTATCTTCATTTTCGCCTGTTCCTCCCAGAATGCCGATCGCTGCCGACAAAGTGTGGCCTGTTTCTATTGGCCAAGATTAAAAGATGGAAAATCAACCGGCAGCGACTTAAGCAAGCAGCGCGCCAAAAACGAAGGCAGCTTGCGGTTGAGTCACCGCAGCGATGTTTTGGGCAATGAAAACACTGAGAAGTCACGGTTGAAAAAAGTACAAAAGAAATCTGTGCGCAGATGTAAAAGCTCGTCACTGCCCGCATTCACGACACGTTGCTTATGAATTGGGCAATTGCTTTGTTCTGCTCTCACGATCAAGCAAAGCGGGCGATTTTCTTTTGAAGATGCTGGTCTGACGTAAACATCCAGCTGAATGCGGCGTGCTGTGAGGCGGTTGTGGTGCAGAATGGGGAGATGGCCTGACGGCATGATTTTGCTGAAGTCGCTATTTGGTGGTTTGGGGGGCTTTGTTGTTCAGCCGGTGAAAACCGCCACTTTGGGAATCGCGCCAAGTCTTGTTTCCGGAAAAATCGGATCAGACGTTACTGTCAGAACCATCTGACAGACGATAGAAGCACACAGCGGTGGCCTGAGGCAGCTGGGTTTTAAGCAAATCCTCTTCCTATTTTTTGTTGTCCCGCTTGAATTTGGACGTATTGACACGGTTTTTTGCATGGCGTACGCTAAGCGACCTGCCGAAATCCGGCGACATAAAGCAGCGAATGGAGTCGCTCCCTATGCCAACCTCACCGCCTGACAATTCCCCCGCACCAGTTCCGTTTATCGATCTGGTGGCTCAATACCAAACCATTCGGGACGAAGTCCGCGAAGTGGTTGATGAAGTCTTTGAAAATCAAAGCTTCATTTTAGGCAGTGAGGTCGAACAGCTTGAAGAAGAAATTGCCGCCTATTGCGATGCCCGATACGCCATCGGGTGTGCATCTGGCACAGATGCTCTTGTGCTTGCGCTGATGGCTTTGGGAATTGGACCTGGTGACGAAGTCATTACCAGTCCGTTTACGTTTTTTGCGACAGCCGGAGCCATTCATCGAGTCGGCGCGGTTCCCAAATTTGTCGACATCGAACCTGTGACATACAACTTGGATCCCGAGCAGGTCGAAAGCGCGATCAGTTCAAAAACCAAAGCCATTATGCCCGTCCATATTTTTGGACAGTGTGCAGATATGGAAACATTGTGGCGACTTTCTGTCCGACACAACATTCCGTTGATCGAAGATGCGGCTCAGGCAATCGGTGCTGAATACCGAGGCCGTCGAGCGGGTGTCTTGGGAACAGTCGGTTGCTTTAGTTTCTTCCCCACCAAAAACTTGGGAGGAGCTGGTGACGGCGGAATCATGACAACCGATGATCCTGAAGTGGCCGCTCGATTAAAGCGTTTGCGAGTTCACGGTGATGTTGGTGGCTACAACCATTTAGAAGTTGGCTTCAACAGTCGTCTTGATGCATTGCAAGCTGCCGTGCTTCGAGTGAAGTTGCGTCACTTGGAATCTTGGTCTGCGGGCCGTCGTCAAAACGCAAATCGTTACAGCGAAATGATTCGTGATCGACAGCTGTTAAGCACGATTGAACTGCCGACCACAGCGGCTGATCGGCGTCACGTTTATAATCAGTACACGTTGCGAGTTCGAGGCGGATTACGTGACACTGTGATGCAGGAAATGCGAGCCGCCGGTGTGGGCTGTGCCGTGTACTATCCGATTCCATTGCACATGCAAAAGTGTTTTGAGTATTTGGGGTGCCAAGCAGAAGAATTCCCCGAAAGCATGAAGGCATCCGCAGAGGTTCTGTCGTTGCCCATCTTTACGGAACTCACAGAACAACAACAAGACAGAGTTGTCGACAGTCTGGCTGATGCAGTCGCCAGTTGCTCAACCTTGAAATTTCCAACACAAGGCGAAGGCGATTCTGGCAAGGTACGAAAAGCGGCCTAGTTCGGTTGCAGAAATCAACCAGTCATTCATCAAGCCAATCGGAGTTTCCGGTTGGCTTTTTTTGTGCGCTGTTTGCAGATGGCTTGCTGGTCTTTGTGACGAGGCTGGGTGTTTGGTTCGGTCTCACAGAGGGGCGACTGCAGGTTGATTTTCGGAGTTGACCACCAAATTCCTCGCTGATGCGTCGGGAGACCTTCTTCAACAGCCTGCTCAAGGCGAACATGGCTGAGCAAGCAATCGCGTCATTACCGTAAAAGTTTGCATAATTGTACGTCATCGAGGTAAGTGAACTGGTGTCGGCGGCGTCAGAGAGTGGGTCTTGACGTGTCTGAGGCAGCTTTTTACAGCAAACGAAGGCTGTCTTTCACACCAGCACGTTCTTGCCGTATTGTCAGAGCAGAGCGCCAGCAGCGATTTTTCGCTCCTCAAATCGAAGCTGGTGCTCGCCTGCCAATTCTTCAAAACGGTCCCCGTTTTTTAACGACTAACGAATGGAATCGTTTGGAATTGAAGCACAAAACACAGGTGGTGGGTCACAGTTTGGTCTCATTGATGAGGCGGCGTGACATGTGATGCTTCGGATACTCTTCAGCTTATTTTCTCGCGCGAGTGTTGCCACAAAGCCAACATTGGTGCGATTGAGCTGAATGTCGATGAATTGCCGTCACAGCCCGGCTCATCCTAAAGTCAACGGCTGGAAACGAAAGCCGCAGGCTGTTTCAAGCAGCGGTCTAAGGAAAGCATGATGAAAGCACTCTTGGCTGGCGGACTGACCGCGTTGATTTGTCCCATTGTGTGGTTGTCGTTTCAAGATTCTTCGTTTGCTCAAAATTTGAATCCGGTTGCCGAATTTCCAAGCGTTCAAACAGCAGTGGCTCAAACTGTGCTGGGTCAAACAGTGCTGAGCCAAACAGTGCTGGGGCAAAGCGGTGAGTTTGAATCTGTGAGTCGCCGTGTGATTCCCGTCTCCGCTTCGGTCCCTTTGGCTCAACAGGTGGCACCCGTTAAGGCTGTCAGTTATCTGCGACTTTTTGAACTGCTGGATTTGGAAATTGCAGTGATTGATCGAGCGGCCGCAGCCATCGATCAAGAATGGCATCCTGGCACGGCTGTGATGCTGGTGGAGATTCTTGGATTTGCTCGTAATCAGCACAGCTATCGCACAACAATGGGGCTGTTAAAGCGAAAGACGGGCCAAAACTTGGGGGAAGACCTTGCTGACTGGTATGACTGGATCTGGAAACAGCCTTATGTTCCTCATCCAGAATATGCGGCTTTCAAAGCCAAGATGTATTCTCGCATCGACAAACGATTTGCTGCCTATTTTCGAAACGCAAAGTCTCCCAAGATTCGTTTAGATGAAATTCGCTGGGGGGGCGTTTTGCGAGACGGCATTCCTCCTTTGAAAAACCCCAAAATGTTGCCTGCCAGCAAGGCGACTTACCTTGCCGATTCGGATGTCGTGTTTGGAGTCAACTTAAATGGTGATGCAAGGTGCTATCCCAAACGGATTTTGGCATGGCATGAAATGTTTAAAGACACCATTGGCAGCATTCCGCTTTGTGGAGTCTATTGCACGTTGTGCGGTTCAGTCATTATGTACGAAGCGGACATCGACAATACTCACTACGAATTGGGGACAAGTGGTTTTCTCTATCGTTCCAACAAGCTGATGTACGACCACGCGACGGAATCATTTTGGTCGACACTGACAGGGGAACCGGTTGTCGGTCCTTTGGTTGGAAAAGGCATCGAGCTAAAACAGCGTCATGTTGTGACCACAACGTGGGGAGCATGGAAAAGAAAGAATCCTAAGACCACCGTGCTTTCTTTGGACACAGGACATCGTCGAGACTACGGCGAAGGAGTGGCTTACCGAGACTACTTTGCGACTGATGCTTTGATGTTTTCCGTTCCCGAACTCGATCGGCGATTGAAGAACAAAGACGAAGTCTTGGCGTTACGCGACGGTCATCAGCAGCTGGCAATTTCTGCTCGGTATCTGAACGGCCATCCCGTGTATCACGACCAACTTGCGAATCAAAATTTCGTGGTCCTAACAGATCAATCTGGAGCGAACCGAGTTTACGAATCAAACGGAATTCGCTTTCAGTCTTGGGATCAGCAAAGCCAAGCCGTCGATCGTCAAGGTCGTCGCTGGGACGTGAGTGCCGAGGCTCTGCGTGCGGGCCGCGATGTCTTGAAAAGACTGCCTGCTCATCGAGCCTTCTGGTTTGCTTGGAGTTCGCAGTTCCCTAAGACTCGTCTTGTCAAGTAAGTGCGTTTCTTGAAATCGCTGCAGACAGAAGCCATTTTTACCCGGTTGTTGATCTCGCCGAAAAAAATTCAGACAGAAATTGTGAAAATTTTGAGTTCTGCCTCAGTGGTTTTCGGCTGCGAATGGGATGTGATTTGTTACAAAAGTCAGCGTTTTCTTGTCCGTTCGCTGTCAGGTTTCATTGTTGGTCTATTTGTGAGCAGGTTCACGC
>CAYTUE010000043.1:17711-19035 GCA_964441085.1 uncultured Planctomycetaceae bacterium | reverse complement strand
ACGCAGTTGGGTACGTTGGTGGGTACATCGGTGTCCGGTAAGACAGTGCCGTTTCATGGCGTCAGAGAACCAACAAAAGAAAGTTTCAGCCGGTTGGCTTGATCTGAATAATCACCTGAAAAAAGGATCCGCGCGATGAAGATTTTGATTCCCACAATGGCCTTGGTTGTGTCGGGCATTGCCGTCTTCCAATTTCTTCATGCTCAAGAACGCCCCGGCGTGGCCTTGGTCAGTCAGAGTTCAACAAGTGGCGGCAGTGGAAGCCAAACCAGTAGAGCAGCTCAAACCAGTGACATGGTTCAACCGAATCAATATGTTGAATTGGGTTTGGTGAGTTGGCATCGAGACTTTGACAAAGCTCGTCAGCTGTCTGAACAGACTCAAAAACCGCTTGCCATTTTGTTTCAGGAAGTTCCTGGTTGTGCGGGCTGCCAGAAGTACGGACGTCAAGTCCTGTCTGATCCCATGGTTGTGGAAGCTTTAGAAGATCAGTTCGTTCCCGTTGTTGTGTTTAATAACAAGGGCGGGCGAGACAAAGAAATTTTGACTCAGTTTAAAGAGCCAGCGTGGAACTATCAGGTCATGCGTTTTACCGATCATAATCTGCGAGAACTGATTCCTCGAAAAGATCAAATTTGGACTGTTCCGGCAACAGTCGCTCGAGTCAACCAAGCATTGGTTGCAGCCAAGCGTCCAGTTCCAAGTTATCTAACAGATGTGTCGGCTGCAGAATCAAATCCCAAATTGCAAACTGCTGTGTTTGCCATGTTCTGCTTTTGGACGGGGGAAGCAAAGTTGGGAGCACTTGATGGAGTGATTTCAACTGAAGCGGGTTTCTACGACAGTCGAGAAGTGGTGGTTGTTCGCTACGACCCAGCAAAAATCGACATTGTCTCACTCACAAAGAAAGCAGCTGCCATCGATTGTGCTCATGCCGTTTATCTTCCGGATGATGCGGGAATCAAAGCTGTCACAGGTGCAACTCGCTTGTCTCGTATTGCCCGTTACGACGTCCGTCAATATCGGAAGGCTCCTCGCAGCGATCAAAAGAAGCAACTGCAGTCCGTGAAAAACTTAGATCAGCTGGGTTTGTCTGCCATGCAGTGGACGAAATTGAATGCCGCTGTGGTTTCTCGAGAACCCTATCGTCGTTGGCTTTCGCCTCGACAAAATGCCAAGTTTGATTCTTTGAATTCTCCGTAGCAACGGCAGAAATTTCATTTATTGTTCATCCATACAACGGCAAGCGACAGGCGGCAGGGTGCGAAATCACGGCCGCTTTGGCTTGCCGTTTTCTATTAAGTGAAGTTGCAAATGAGTGAAG
>CAYTUE010000043.1:11664-17611 GCA_964441085.1 uncultured Planctomycetaceae bacterium | reverse complement strand
CTTCTTCTGAATAGTCGTGTTCCTTGATGGCTCGACGGTTGCTGGGCAACCGGATGGACAGTTGGAACAAACCGACGTCTCCTTTGGCAATGTCAAAGCGGTGACCACCTTTGTGAGCAAACCAGTCCAACGGCACGGTGATCTTTTCGCCTGCAGGCACGTCATCTTTGGGGAGATAGTAAAACGCCTTGTTGATGGTCATCCGCACGCTTCTCCACAGATCATCCGATTGATTGACAATGACGAAATGGGCATCCTGAGCGGGTTCTGTGACGAGGCGAATATCTGCTTTCAGCTGCAAATCTGATGCATCGGGCAGCGTTGTCACGATGATCGTGATTCCAATGGCGGGCAGGCACAGCATCACGATAAGCAAAACCGTAAGGTTTCTGGAGGACAATTTGGGCCCAGGAGCTTGCGATTGCAGGTCATTCACATCCGTATTGCTCATATCGCATTTCTTTGGCTGGTGTGGTGGGATCGAAGGTTGAGAGATCGTCGCCGAATGATAACGATACGGGTTTCCAATCGTTCATTCACTGAACTGCGTTCCTGAAAACGCCAAACAGAAATCCCGCTTCGTTGAACACTCCACTTACTTCTCAACCAGCGAACCGAACGGCGATTAACGTTCAGGGAGTCATCGCATTGCGATGGGTGGCCGTACTGGGGCAGTTCATCACGATTCTTGCCGTGAATCAGTTGCTGTCTGTGAAATTGCCGTTACAGCCGTTGTTCACTGTGTTGGCGATGATTGCCGCGTTGAACTTGCTGTTGCTGCAAATCTCCAAAATGGATCCCGCAGATGATCCTGAACGAGACTTGTTTCGGTGGCAGGTTCTGCTGTGGGCCACCATGTTATTTGACCTGCTGGCTTTGACCGCTCAGCTGTATTATACAGGAGGAATCACCAACCCCTTTAGCATGTTTTTCTTTGTGAACTTGGTATTGGCTGCCATGGTTTTACCAGCCGCTTGGGTTTGGAGCCTGAATGTGGTTTCCATCGGTTGTGTGGGAGTTTTGATACTGTGGTATCACCCGCTCCAACTGTTTGGTTCTGTCACGTGGACGACTTTAGCTGGGCCCAGCTCGTTGGGTGTTTTGAAGCTCGGAACGCTGATCGCGTATGCAACGTGTGCGTCTGTGATTGTGTCGTTCACCAACCGAATTAGTGACCAGCTTCGTCGGCAGGAACTTCGAGCTCGCCGTTTGACGGAACTTCGTAATCAAAGCGAACGCTTAGATTCTTTGGGAACCTTGGCAGCCGGAGCGGCTCATGAACTGTCGACTCCCTTGTCCAGCATTGCCATCATTATCAAAGAAGTTGAACAGGATTTGGAAAGCCGCAATCTTCCCGATCAGACCTTCGACGATATTCGCACGATTCGTTCTCAACTGGACCGGTGTCGAGGAATTTTGGATCGCATGTCAGTGAATGTTGGTGACGCCATTACAGATCGCATTGTGGATACCACGGTGAATCAGTTGATTCAGGAAACGGTAAAGCCTTCGTTGTTGACAATGACAGACTTTGAACCCAGTTCGCTGATCGTGACTTTTCATGAATCCTGCGACAGCATGAAAATTCAAACTCCCTTAAATGGTTTGGCTCAAGCATTACGAGCCATCGTGCAAAATGCGATCGACGTTTCTTCATCCGGGAGCAAAGTTGAATGCGAGGTTCGCCCGAATTCCCATGGATTTATGATTCGCATTTCGGATCGTGGTTCTGGAATGGATGCGGCCACTCTTCGGCGAATCGGCGAACCATTTTTCACAACCAAAGAAACGGGCAAAGGCACCGGACTCGGAATCTATCTTGCCAGAAATGTGATCGAAAGACTGGGAGGTTTTTTGACGTTTGAATCGAAACCAGAGACTGGAACTACGGCTACGATTCGGTTGCCTGCAACTTCGCCGTTGCGTTCAGAAGTTCCGCTGGATATGGATTCTCAAGGCCTTTCGTTTTTAGACGCGGCGATGCGTTTGGACCAGCGACGTCGAAAAACTATGTAAGACCCGGCTTTCCATGGCTGGTTCCTGATCGCAACTCGCCCTCGTTTTTTCTAGGATACCGGCGTGGTGAAAGAATCTGCTTTCGCCGCAACTCATCTTTATCGCAACCGTTGTTACGTTGTTTCCGGACAACATCAGATCAAAAAGAACTGTGTTCTATGACTCATAGCCCGTCACCCCGCGAAGTCATTGCTTTGTGCCGTCAGAAGGAAATTCGAGTTCTGGATTTGCGCTTCGTTGATTTTCGAGGGCAGCAGCGTCACTTCACGATTCCCGTCGATCAGCTGACCGAAGATCGTTTTCAAGACGGCTTTGGTTTTGACGGGTCTTCGATGAGAGGTTGGCAGGCGATTCACGAAAGTGACATGCTGGTGATTCCAGATGCATCGACCGCCTATGTCGACCCTTTCATGAATCAAACTTTGGCGATTTTGGGCAACATCAAAGACCCAACCACTCATCAAAGTTATCCTCGAGATCCTCGCAATATCGCTCGCAAAGCAGAAACCTACATGCAGTCCACAGGCATTGCGGATTCGGCATTGTTTGGAGCAGATGTCGATTTCTTTGTCTTTGATGCGGCTCGATTTGATCTGAACGAACACGAAGCCTATTACCACGTGGAAAGTTCTGAAGGGCAATGGAGTCGAGGAACAAACCGGCAGCCCGGAGCTGGTCATCATGTTCGTCATCGAGAAGGCTATCTGGCGATGCCTCCCAATGATTCTTTGCAGAATCTGCGAACGGATGCCTTGATGGCGTTGGAAGAAAGCGGAGTCAACGTGACCAGTCATCATCGAGAAGTCGCGACGGGAGGACAGTGTGAAATTTCTCTGGCCCCCAACAGTGCTGCATCCATCAGTGATGCTTTGCTACGCATGAAGTACTTTGTCCGTAATGTGGCAACAAGGCACGACAAAGTGGCCACCTTTATGCCCAAGCCGCTGCACAACGACAATGGGTCGGGATTGCACATGCAGTTGTCTTTAATGAAAGATGGTGAATCGATTTTTTCTGGCGTTGGCTACGGCGGTTTAAGTGAAACGGCGATGCATGCGATGGGAGGAGTGTTGGCTCATGCTCCTGCGTTACTGGCATTTTGCTGCCCCACGACCAACAGCTACAAGCGTTTGATTCCGGGCTTTGAAGCTCCCGTGAATCTGTCTTACAGTTATCGAAACCGTTCTGCCGCCATTCGCATCCCGGTGAATTCGGGGAATGAAATGCAGAAACGCATTGAATTTCGTTGTCCCGATTCCAGCTGCAATCCCTATCTGGCCACGTCATCGATTTTGATGGCGATGTTGGATGGAATTCAAAACCGAATCAGCCCCGGCAAGCCTTTGGATAAAGATTTGTACGATTTGGCTCCTGAAGAACAAAGCAACGTCCGGTCGACTCCAGAAACTCTGAACGAAGCCTTGGATGCTTTAAAAGCGGATCACGATTTCTTGCTGCGAGGCGACGTATTCACAACAGATGTCATCGACATGTGGATCGCATCGAAGAAGGAATACGACGTCAATATGCTAAGACAAAGGCCTCACCCGTTTGAATACGCAATGTATTTTGATTGTTAGCAGGCCGTTTTGTTAGCAGACCGTTGGAAAAACGTTCGGTAATCACCTGACGTGTCAGCTGATGTTTTGGGGGGCTCTCTTGATGGTGTGAGTGATTTACGACGGGGACGGCTTTATTGAAGCTGGTTCTGCGGCGACTCGGACCACGCTTGGGTGCTACTAGGGTTTCGTGTCACCATGCTTGCGTGTCACCGGGGTTTCCTTCGCTGCGCTCAGTCCAACCCCGGCCACCCTGTGATGTGTTTGCGACCTTTTTCCAACAGGTTTGCAACCTGCTTCCCAATTGGTTTGCGGTCCGTATCGGGCTTGAAAAGCCCGATACGCCAGCCAGTTGCAGCTTAGCCAGTTCCTAGACCGCGATCCATCGCGTCCAGCTCTCGCTGATATTCTGTGAGTTCTCGCTCCAACGTTTCCTTATTGATTTTCCACGATGGATTGGTTTCAGTCGCTTGGTTGCAATGAGCGGTCAGCAACTTGTACAGGAAGCGGAACAAGTGACGAGGAACTCGAAGTTGAGCGAATTTGCCGATCAGTTCTGGTTCTGTGATGTCGTCGGCAAACAGATCGTTGATCGATAGGTTTTGCTTGGCGTCATCCACCAAGCAGGCTTGAATTCGATTGGACGCCATGTCCATCAATGATTCGCCCGTCCATTCCAGGCTTTTGATTAAGTTCTGTTTGTCTAATCGAGATCGTTCGTAGAACTCCTTTTCTTCGCGAGACAAAAAGTAGACGACGTCTCGAGGCAGCAGCATCTTAAAGGCGATGCCAGGGTGCTTCAGGAATTTGTTGTCGAACATCGACCACAAAAAATCCTTCATGCGTTCTGCAGAACCGTTGATTAAATGAGGTTCGTCGACTCGGTCAACCAGAACCACAATACTGCTGAAGCCAAGTGGAGTTAAAATGCGTTGTAACTTGGCAAGCAGTTCGTAACGGTCGTCGCTACGATCTCGACTGGGCATCGGTTGCCCGTCTAATTCTTTGGCTGGAAATGCGGAAAGAATCTTTCGCAGGATTCCTCGCCCGTGTTCCAAAATGCGAATCTGTTTGGCAATTTGGCCAGCCTTCCACCACAAGGTCATGTAGCGGCGGCTAAATGGCAGCCAGCCCGCAACGATGATCGCGTACCACCACCATTGAGTGAACATGGTTTTCATTGCTTCTAAGCTGTTCACATTTCGAGCAGCAAAGAAAACAGTCACCAACGTCACTGCGATTCCGCAAATGAAACGCCAATGAGCTGTTGGAGAAAAGAAGCCAAGACGACTTTTGATTTTCGCCCAGCGTTGCAAATGAGACTGATCGGACGATTGGTCATAGAACGCCGCCAGCATCAGCAGGTCTCGCTTTCGTAGGCGAGGCAATTCTTTCATTTGCTGAGTCGTGATGTCTCGGTCTGCTGCTTGATCATCGGCAACGGCAGAACATAAACGTCGAGTTGACAATGTCAGCAGAGCGTCCATGTGGTCCCACAAACGCCATTCTTTGAGAGCCTTTTCGCCTTGACGCTTTCGGCCCGGTAGGCGATCTCGAAACGTGTCGAGAAACGGATTTAAGTCGTCGTAGCTAATCACGAAGACTCGTTCTTTGGGATTTTCGAGATTGAACTTTTCAATTTCGTTGACTAATTGCAGTCGCAAAGCGGTTTTACCCGCCCCTTTTTCTCCAAAGACAATGGCAGTGGAGGGATTAGCGGGATCGCCGCAAACCTTGTCCCACGCGGGATGATAAATACTGGTTGCACAATGATTCTGGAACACGTGATCAGACTGAGCATCTTCCTGACTAAAGGGATTGATGCTGACTCCGTAGTGATCTAGGAGCTGTTGAATTTTCATAGGAGAAGGCGTTACTGCTGTGGTTCTGAAGTCAAAATGGAAGTTCAAGCTCGCCTGTGATGTTGTCACAAACCTGAGACATTGCACGAACTATAGAGTGCTGTGTGAAGTGGACAAAGGACTGTTGAAAGAATCATGCGAGTCCACCAAATTCTCGTTCTTGCCAACGTTGCGTCGATCAGCCAGCTTTGTGCATTTTTGGGTTGAATGCCAGTCTTTTGCGGCAGAAATTTGTTCAAAACAGCAGGCAGAACAAGGAAGAGTGAGTCTGCTTCCATGTGGCTGGCGAGCGAATGGCCTCAGGACGCCCTTTGTGGTCGGTGCCTCCTACTTGCGTGCGCTCATCCGCCTGATCTGCATAATCGGTCTGTCGAAAAACGAAGAATGAGCGTTGAATGGCAGCTTTTCAGGCGTTGCGGTGCTAGCAAAGGGTACGTTTCTAGCAACGTGTCGGCATTGCTGGCAAAAAGCGAACAACCTGAAAAAAATGTCAGCACCATGCAGCCGACC
>CAYTUE010000043.1:5439-11564 GCA_964441085.1 uncultured Planctomycetaceae bacterium | reverse complement strand
CCATGCAGCCGACCACCATACCGAGTCGCATTCCGTCTTCAGATTCCTCTGTCAACGTCGTGGCTTCACGTCTTTTGCTGGCAACCGGCATCTGGCTGATTTCGTCAGCCATTGTGTCGTGGTTTGAATTCGGAATCTTCTGGAATCTGCCTCTGCTGCTATTTGCCATGAACCTGAATTCATTTGATCAGGTTCTTGTGGTGGGATCTTTGTTGTCCAGAACGCTCATCGTGACATTCCCTGCCATGGTTGTGTTAGCGCTTGCGATTAAAAAACAGTGGCACTGGAAATGGAAGACGCTGGCTTGGACATTTCATTTTGCAGTTCTTGTTTGGATTGTGGTGGACTGCGGATTGCAGTGTGTGACAGGAGCCAATTTATGGCACTACGTACAAAAGGCAACCACCACAGAAGATCTGACCGTGGGAGGAAACATCGGGCTTTTACTGTCCGGAATCAAAACCGCGTTGTCTGTGATTGCCATGCAAATGATCGCCGTGGTGATTGTTGGCAAATTCGTCGTTCGTTGGCTGCGAACTAGTAGATGGAAGCAACTGCTTCCCCAGCTCCAGGTTGCAGCGCTGATGCTGATCGGCGGTTTTGTGTTGACGATGATTGTGGCTCGCCACTTTGTGAACCAACGACCGGCGTTAGAACAGCTGTACGGGACAATCACGTTAAGAACATGGATGTTCCATCCAGACAGAATTTCAGAATATGGCGAAGCGGCGTTTGGGACAGAATGCGCAGCGGACTTTCAGAATCTGCAAGCCGATCTGAATGTGCTCTTTCATAGCGATGTGTGTCGCCCTGAGCAAAACTTAGTTGGTTCTGCAGGAGATCCTGCCCATACGGAACACCGCTTCACGAGCAGTTTTGGTGGTGCTGATTCAAGCATCGCAGAATCAGATCGTGCGACAAGCCAACCTCACGTCATTCTGTTGCTTACCGAAAGCCTCAGACATGATGCGTTAACCCCTCAAAACATGCCCAAGCTTTGGGCGGCGGGACAACAGGGAGTTTTGGCAAATCAGCATTCGACGAATTCAAATTGTTCGGAATTTGGAGCCTTTGCAGCTTTGTATGGTCGCTATGCCATGTGTTACGAGTCGGTGCTGGATGATCAAGTGCCATCAGTCGCGATGCAGACATTAAAGCAGTTGGGTTACCAGCGGCAGATGGTGAATAGTTGCAGCGTGAATTTCAGTCGGATGAATGAATTCTTAAGCGACTTAAACTTCGACCGCATCAGTGTGCATAATCCCAAGGGCAATCCGTGGCACGATAATGACCGCAGAACGCTGGATGAAATTTCGCAAATTGTCACGACGGAAAAAACGCCTCAGTTTGTTTTTTCCATTCTGATGGCGACTCATTATTCGTACGACTATCCGGTTGAATACGACAAGCAGTCTCCCAATCATCGGCCTGCTTTAAAAGCCGATGCCGCAAATCATGAGGTGCTGGAAGATCGCTATTGGAAATCGGTTTCGTTTTTGGATCAGCAGATTTCTGAACTCATTGAATCTGTTCGGGATACAAACACCATCGTGATTGTGACAGGAGATCACGGCGAATCATTTTTGGACGACGGTTTTTTATGCCATGGAACTCGCCTGTCCAAAATTCAAACTCAAACCCCGTTGCTGATTGTTGGTGGTGGAGTTCGCTCTGGGGCAATTTCAGTGCCGACTGGCCACATCGATTTGATGCCGACAATTCTTGAACTCGCAGGAGGGCGGGCAGAAGTGAATGATGTTGATGGTTCAAGTGCTTATCGATCTGGTTTTGCTGGACCGGGGCAAAACCTATTGGCGCGAAGCTTGATTCATTCCCATCATGTTTCTGTTGTACCGACTTTGCCGCAACGGAGTCAGTTGGTCGTTCAAGCTCGAACCAACGACTGGGAAATCGCTTTGCAGCATCGTGATGGCATCTTGGCGTTTCAGACGGGGCGATCTGGCGAAGACTTAAAAGTCACTGGTTTTCTAAATGAATTTGGGAGAATCGATTCGGGCCAGCGGCGTTTACCAAGTGAAATTCCTGTGTGGAATCAGCGGATCAAACAAGCAATGAAAGCCGCTGCTAAGGGAATTCCCGCTGCGATTCGGCTTGCCGATCAATCACGATGAAGTCGGCAGTGAGTCAAGATCGCGGCAAATACGAGACTTCCGATTCGATTATTTCTGAAACGCAGCCTACACTACGGTGGGGCCACTGGTTGGCTTTCAAATCACAACGTATTGTTGTCGGCGAATGCGGCACTCAAGATGGTCAGTCGGCGAAGCGACACTTAAGATGATCAGTCGGTGAATGCGACACTCAAGATGATCTGTCGCCGTAGGAAAAATAGGATCAGACGATGGGCTTAGAAGATCGCGAATACCTAAGAGACGAAGGCAGCCGCTATTCGTCCGGATTTTCATCAGGCGGTGCGGCTCCATCGGTGTGCATGCTCTTGATCAAGATCAACGTGGCCGTGTTTGTGCTCCAGCTATTCAGCAATGGATTTGTAGAACGCTGGTTTGCAATGGAAACATCTGCCGTGCTTTCCGGGCAGGTGTGGAGACTGCTGAGCTACGGTTTTTTGCACGATACCCTAGGCTTGTTGCACATTCTGTTCAACATGTTGCTGCTTTGGTGGTTCGGTCCAAGATTAGAATCAATCTATGGCAGTCGAGAATTTTTAGGCTTTTACCTGATATCGATCGTGCTGGCTGCCGTTGCGTATCTGGGGATCGACCTCGTCACAGGGAATCCAGCAAGGATGTTGGGAGCATCTGGTGGAGTGATGGCTGTGATTACTCTTTATGCCTGCCATTTTCCTCGACAAATCATCTATGTCTTCTTTGTGATTCCCATGGAGCTGCGTTGGATGGTGGCTTTGTATGCCCTCTTCGATCTGCATCCTTTGATTCTTGAACTGCAGGGGAAAGGCACCACAGATAACGTGGCTCACGCCGCTCACTTGGGAGGCATGGCGTTTGGTTACCTGTACTTTAAGAAGACATTGCAACTGAACCGGTTGTTGGGGGGAATGACAAAATGGTGGAAGGTGAAACGCAGTGGCTTTAAGGTTGTTTCAGCGACTGGCGATAGCAAATCCGATCGTCAAACTCAGAAACTGGTCGCCGAAATGGACGCGTTGCTGGCAAAAATCAGCAAGGACGGCGAAGCATCGTTGTCCCGATCTGAACGCAAAACTTTGGAAAAAGTAAGCCGAGAACTTCGTGGTCGCAGATAGCTGTGGTCGCAGATCATCGTGGCCTCAGATCGTTGTGGCCTCAGATCGTTGTGGCCTCAGATCGTTGTGGCCTCAGATCGTTGCGGCCGCAAATCGTCGTGAGGGCAAAGTCCAAAGGAGGCAAGAGAACCTGCTTTGGTCGTTTTGGGTGGCCTAGGCCGTTTTCTGTTTGCCTCAATGCTTCACTGTTTTGCCCTTCAGATGCCTTCAAGAATGACTGTTTTACGGCATGGCAGAAACGAGAGTCTCAATTTCGGGTTGCCCGTTTTGATGAATTTCTGCAGCCGCATATCTCTCCTGTCTTCGCGATTTCCCCCATTCGGAACATCTGCTTCCTGTTGATGTGTGATATTCGCTGCGAATCGACAGATTCTCGGGGATCTGGTCATCGTCGCTGCATATTGCTTGTTTTAATCATGGGTTGGAATGGGTCGGATCGCAAGCAACGGGAAATGACCGTTTGCTGAAGATCGTCCCGAATCGACTTTAAGAATTGATCGCATAGAATGGGGCACCAACCTTCCGTACTACGGTTGTCTTAAAGAAATCCTTACCAAGAAACTTCTATGAAGCTCGTTGCTCGAATTTGCGCAGACCACCGATTGATCGGTTGGCTGTTCACAATCGCCATGAGCATCGCCCCTGCGCTGGGGTTTCTCGGCTATCGCATTAACGAATCGGATTCTGTGGGCTGGGTGGACACGGAAACCCAAGCGGCAATGAATCGCTTAGCTGCCACCTTTGAATTCACCGACCAAGTGGTGTTGGTGCTTCGTTGCGACAACTTCTTTGAACCTGACCGCATTTCGGCTCTTCACGAAACCGTGGAATCCTTGCGAGGGATGAAGAAGGTCAAGAAGGTGATGTGGATGGGCGATGTGCCTGAAGTCACCATTTTGGGACGCAGCCGCCCTTTGCTACCGACTGCGGAATCCAATCTTTCTGTGGAAACACTTGCTGAAGCCAAAGAAGTGCTTCGCCAACATCCCTTGGTGAAAAACAGTTTGCTGTCTTCTGATGCTCAAACAGCTTTAATCCTCGTCGATCTTGATAAATCGGTTGCTGCAAGATCAGTGCAGCAGCAGGTGGAAAATCGACTGTCTTCATACGGGATGTCTGTGGGAGTGACTGGAGCACAGCCGCTTCAGGAATTGCATGATCATATTTTGGATCGAGATCATGTGCGACTTCAAATCACAGCGTACCTGTTGGTATCGCTCTTGGCCATTTTGATTTTTCGCAAACCGGTCGCCATTATTGTGGCTTCGACGGGACCAGTTCTGGGAGTCATCTGGACATACGGTTGGCTCTATTTAATCGGACATGCAGAAAACGAACTGGCCAAAATCATTCTGCCCGTTCTGATCATGATGATTGGCTTTGCGGATGGAATGCATCTGGTGGTCCGGATGAGACATCTGAGGGCGAGCGGGTCGACCGTTCGAAACTCTGTTTATGATTCCGTTGTGCATATTGGGCCTGCTTGCCTACTGACATCAATTACCACATCCATTGGTTTTGGTTCTCTGATGATTTCCAGTTCCGAAATGATCGCTGGATTTGGGTTTGTGTCGATGATTGGAGTCATCGTTACGTTTTTTAGCGTGATTGTGGTGACTCCCCTGATGGCCAATTCATGGATTGGTTCACGCATGCATGTGGATGCTCACCACGATTCTGTCGGGCGGCTGATGAGTAAGTGTTTGCCGGTGGTGGAATTTGCCTCACGGCACGCCAAAGTTGTCACCGTAGCGGGAGCCATCGTGACGGGGCTGTGTTTGGTCACCAGTTTCCAGTTGGAACCGGGCGACAGAATGAGCGATCGCATTCCTTCGCAATCCGATGAATGGAAGGCAATGAGATACTGCGACCAAAAGCTTGGTGGCATTCGCTCTCTGCATGTTCTGTTGGAATTCGACGAAGGGACAAGTCGAAAAGAAGTCTGGGAAGTGGTCACACGTTTAGAACAGCTGATGGCGAATGAACGGCTGATTCAGAATCCCAGATCGATCCGTACCATGCTGACCGTGTTTACGGGAGATCGACAAGACCAAACGGTTTTAGCAAACAAGCTTCCCGATGAGCTCAGAAATCAGTACTACCGTCCCGACCTAAATACAGCTCAGGTGACAGGTCGAGTGCCTGATGCGACCTATGCCGAATTTGAACCCATGTTCAATCGGCTTGATGCAGCAACCAGCGCCTTGGAAGTCGAATTTCCGGCGTTCCGATTGAAAGTCTTAAGTGAAGTTCGAATCGAAGGGGAAGTCGTCCGTCAGGTGATCGTGGAATTGATCCGCAGCTTGGCGCTCGCATCGATCGTGATTTTTGCCACATTGGCAATTGCCTTCCGTTCAATTCGAATCGGCCTTGTGTCCATTCTGCCAAATCTTATGCCGCTTGCTGCTGCAGGCGCTCTGCGGTTAATGATCAGCGAATCACTCGGCATTGCCAGTGCTCTCTCGTTCGCGATTTGCTTAGGAATTGCCGTTGATGACACCATCCATTATCTCAATCACTTTTTGCATGAACGTCGACATGGAGCGACTCCGCTCGAAGCAAATCGGCGTACTTTTCGATCTGTCGGTAGCGCCTTAGTGATGACAACAGTGGTGATGATTGCTGGCTTGGGAACAGTAATGACTGCGGAAATGCCACCTCATGTCAGTTTTGCGGCCATGGGCTGCACCACTTTGATTGTTGCCTTGATCGCAGACCTGCTCGTGCTGCCTGCCGTGTTGACTTTGTTTCCCGGCCCATCTGTAAAAATCACTCCAGCCGAAAATGAAGCTTGCGACGGCTCAGTGTCAGACGACCCGGCGCCGGACAGCTTAGTGCCAGACGGTGTGCAGTTAGATGGTGTTCAACTAGGCGGTGTTCA
>CAYTUE010000043.1:2225-5339 GCA_964441085.1 uncultured Planctomycetaceae bacterium | reverse complement strand
AAGCGGTGCTCAGTCAGACGCCGACAAAAAAAGCGGCGATCAGGTCCACAGCAGTTTATCCAACACTGCCTTATCCGCATCAGACGAAGATCGTTTGCAGCAATTTAAGATCGCAGAAGTCGAACGCGAGGGAACCTGATATCATGTGAATTGAGAGACCGAATTTGTGCGGTCGCTTATTGATTTCAGATTCTTCACCAGAAAACTGCTCGCATGGAATCCGACTTGCCTAGCTCGGAAGAAATCGCTCTCGACTACGTCGAACAGCTGCCGTTTGCTCCTTATCCATTTCAGGAACAGGCCATTTTTTCATGGTTTGATTGCGAAGACGGCATTCTTGTTTGTGCGCCCACCGGCACGGGTAAAACGGTGATCGCCGAAACTGCTTTATACGAAGCCATTCGAACAGGACGTCGAGCCTACTACACGACTCCTTTGATTGCGCTCACGGAACAAAAGTTCTATGAACTTCAGGAGTCCATGGAACACTGGGGCTACACCAAAGAAGATGTGGGTTTGGTAACGGGCAACCGCCGAATCAACCCAGATGCAAAAATCTTGGTGGTCGTCGCCGAAATTTTACTGAACCGATTACTCAGCCCGGATGAATTTCCCTTCGACGACACAGCAGCCGTCGTGATGGATGAATTTCATAGCTTCAACGATCCAGAACGAGGCATCGTTTGGGAACTCTCACTGGGGATGCTGCCTGCTCATGTGAAGGTGCTTTTAATTAGCGCCACCGTTGGCAATGCTCCCGAATTTGTCACTTGGTTGGCTCGTCAACATCAGCGAACGTTACGGCTGCTCCAAAGTGACGAACGAAAAGTTCCTTTGTCATTTCGCTGGGTCATTGATGAACTGCTGCCCGAACAGTTGGAAATCATGGCCGCTGGCGAAGACGGCGAAGGACGCTACACACCAGCGTTGGTGTTTTGTTTTAACCGAGGTGAATGTTGGAACATTGCTGATCAGTTAAAAGGTCGACAGCTGCTCACGGCGAATCAAAAGAAGGAACTTCACCATGAAATCGATCAGTTGGATTGGGAAGGCGGAGCCGGAGGCAAGCTGAAGCAGATTTTAATTCGAGGCATCGGAATACATCATGCGGGTTTGCTTCCTCGGTACCGACGAGCCATCGAAAGTCTGTTCCAAAAGAAGCTGCTGTCGATCTGTGTGTGCACAGAAACATTGGCTGCCGGAATCAACCTTCCCGCTCGATCCGTCGTGATGACATCGTTACTGAAAGGGCCTCCTCGAGCCTTAAAGCTGATCGATCCCAGTTCGGCTCAACAAATGTTTGGTCGAGCCGGTCGGCCTCAGTTCGACAATCAAGGCTTTGTCTTTGCGGTTGCTCATGAAGACGATGTCAAGCTGCATCGTTGGCAAGAAAAGTACGATCAGATTCCCGAAGACACCAAAGATCCCGGACTTCGTCGAGCCAAAAAGAACCTCAAGAAGAAAATGCCCAAACGAAAAACGGGGCAACAATACTGGACTGAAAAACAACTGGAACAGCTACGCACCGCCTCCGCCGGCAATCTGTCCAGTCGAGGTCGAATTCCGTGGCGACTTTTGGCCTATCTGATCCGCAAGTCAGGGGCTGTGACTCTTTTAGAACACACCATTCGAAAGCGGCTTTTAAATAGTGAAGACATGGCCGCCGCGTTAAAAAATCTCAAACGTATGTTGGTGACTTTGGATGCGGGTGGCTTTATCAAACTGTCCCCTTTGCCTCCTCATCGTCTGAGCGATTCCACCAGTTCTGCATCTGGTGATTCTCAAGACGATCCCGAAGAAAATTGGGATGTTGTTTTTCGAAGTGTGGCTGCGGGAACCAAGGTGGATTTGGCCATCGATCAAGTTCAAGACGGACGCACTGTGAATACGTCGGTTTGGGGACGTCAAAGCAATCCAGAAGACGAAGGCTTAGGCGAAATCAAAGAGTTTTCTTCCACCGATGAAGACTTCAGTGATTTTGGAAGCGGGATCGATGATGAAGAACCAAGTGATCCACCTGCGAAAGCGGGGGCGACGGAAGACTCAACATCTTCAGATCTTGCGTCTACGGAATCGAAATCAACTGCTGATACCACACAGCCAGAAGAAAACTCTGATGACCTCCAAACCTCTGAACCAGAAGATGCCGACCCCGAACCGGCAACCGCAGGTTTGTTTGGCCAATTGATTCAGGAAGCTCGTGAATCCGGCGGCACGGCGTCAACCACATCCAAGGCGAAGAAGAAGATTGAACGGTCTCAAGCACCGCCTGCAGAATACAACCGCCTTGACCACTATGAGCCAGAAAATGCGGTGCCCACTGATTCCATGGACCTGTTGTTTGCCTTTCGTAGCGTGAATTCCATTTATGCTTTGTTTTTGGCCGAACACTTTGGCCAAGCGAATTACGAAGAACGATTGCAGCTACTGGAAGGCGCACTCGATATGCCTCGATCAGTCGCCCGCTTTGTGAAGGTGCCGTTCCCAGATAAAATGCCTCCCGGTCCGCTTTCTACTGAATTTGCCGATTCCACGCTGCTAAAACGAGGTCTCGCGACTCAAGATGAGCTCAACGGCTATTACGACGAAATCAACGAACGTCGTATTCCGCCTTTGATGCTGGCGGATAAGATTCACTTGATGTTTCGAGCCGACTTTCCGGGCATCCATGATGCTCGCTGTACGCCGGTTTGGTGTGTGGGAGACCTGTTGAACTTCAACGGCGATTTCAACAAGTACGTGCGAACTCGAGACCTTGTGAAGCAAGAAGGAATTATCTTTCGGCACTGCCTTCGCATGATTCTTCTGTGTGGAGAATATGCTCAAATTGAACCACCAGGCATTTGCCCTGACGAATGGCGGAACGACCTATCAGAATTGGCCGCTTTGCTAACAGATTCTTGTCGAGCCGTCGATCCAGCAAGCACAGATGAAACGTTAAACCAATTGGAAGCCATTCAAGAAGAAGGCGAAACCTTGGTGGTTTAAAAGGCCGTTTAAACGAACGGGCATTCAAACGAACGGGCATTCAAACGCACGGGTTTCAAATGAATGGGCGTTCAAGACTCACAGACACAAGAGGTTCTTGTCGGAATCTGTTGGCGGGGTTGGCAG
>CAYTUE010000043.1:203-2125 GCA_964441085.1 uncultured Planctomycetaceae bacterium | reverse complement strand
GTTGGCAGTCGGCGGCAGTATTGAGGCAACTCTGCAGAAGGCCAACTGAGTTCGAAGAGCAATCGAAGCGTGCTCAGATGAGCACTTGAGCAAGGCGGTGCTCAGCGGCTGATAACAACCGCTGTCACTGCTTTTTTCGGTGTTGAGCTTTTTCACAGCTCAACCAGACTCTATGTGCCGGGGGGCACAAGAGTCGATTGTGAGGTTCCATAAATAACAGCCTATTCAGAGGGGACTGAGGCCGTGGTGTCCGACTAGCGTCGTTGCTGATTACCGTAATGAGCGTTCTGTACTGGCTGACGTGGTGCCACAGGACGAGTTTGCGACTGCTGTTGAGGCACGTGGTTACGTTGAGCCGTTGTGGGCTGACGATTTGCAGCTGGCCGAGATTGTGTTTGTTGATGAGATGCTTGTTGGATTGTGGCAGCATCAGAAAGCTGAAGTCCGATTTCATCAATCGCCCAACCTCGAGCACCATATTGATAAATCAAATCGAATTCGACTGCTAATGGCTTGGTGGGAACCATGCCCTTTAAACGCAACCGACCATCATTGCTGATTGCTGGAGCCCGTAGCAACTTGGGAGTATTCACGAGTACTGGACTTAGGTCGATTTTTCGCGAACTCAACGTTTGAAAAGTTCGAGCCAGATCAGCGGCTTGGTGTTTTTGACGAAAACGGTCTGAAGACAGATCTCGTAAGACAGAGTAGTTACCTGTAATCGATGCATGATTTAAAGCCGTCAGACAGTTTCTAATCAACATCAGCTGGACACTGCCCTTTGGCATGGCCACCTTGGGCTGCTGTGGTTGTTGCTGAACTTGCTGTTGTGGGGCTCGTTGTTGCTGTTGAGCAAAAGCAGATGGCAAGCCACTGCAAACAACGGCCAGTAAGCAACAAACATGTACACTGATTTTGATCATTCTGTTCGCTCCTGTTTTTTAACGGGATGTAGCCGCGGGATTTTCGTCCCGCGGCAACATGAAAAAAGTAACTAGTTTTGACTGGTGATTACCATGTCATACTAAATCCTGCTCGACCACCAGTGGCCGAATCATCAAGTCCGAAAGCAACGGCACCATTAGCGAAGATTTGAGATCCGCTGGATGTTGTGAACAGTCGAACTGCACCACCAGTGGCCAAGGCATTTGCACCTTCAAATCCACCCCAGTTGATAGAACCGATGAAGTTCTTTCCTTCAGGCACGATGTTTGGAATACCTGAAATGGCATACGCACCAGCGATTCCCTGACGGTTTTCATCAACATCTGCTTGGCTGGCAAGTCCCAAACTCGCAGGAGTATCTGTCGCCAAGTTACCATCTTGGTCTGATGTCACAATTTGCAAGGGACCTACTTGAGCACTTCGACTTGCAAGTGAAGTAATGCCAGATGCTGTCAATGTGTTTGTTCCAGTACCGATGGAAATCTGATCCGCTCGAGTTGTTGCAGCTCCATTACCCAAGGCTGTTGAGTTAGCGAAGTTTGCACTTGAGTTGGTACCCAATGTGGTTCCATTCAGTCCGTTCACTTGAGAGTTGAAACCAATGACAGTTGCACCTGTGGCTGCAGGATCAGTATTGGCATTCACACCCAATACTGTTGACTGTTGACTGGCAGCTATTGAACCCTGTCCAACTGCAACTGACTGAAGTCCACTGGCGTTAGCCGCGTTACCGACTGCAGTTGACTGAAAGGCAGTTGCCTGTGCGGCTGTACCAAACGCTGATGAGAATTGAGCAGTCGCGTCGGCTGTGTAACCAACTGCTGTTGCTTGATCAGCACTTGCCACAGAACCTGTACCAAACGCTGATGATTGGATGCCGCTGGCATTCGCCGCGTTACCGAGTGCAGATGACTGAGTTCCTGTTGCCTGTGCGGCTGTACCAAACGCTGATGAGAATTGAGCAGTCGCGTCGGCTG
>CAYTUE010000043.1:0-103 GCA_964441085.1 uncultured Planctomycetaceae bacterium | reverse complement strand
CTTGATCAGCACTTGCCACAGAACCTGTACCAAACGCTGATGATTGGATGCCGCTCGCTTGGGCTGCATTACCGACTGCTGATGACGTCAGTCCACTCGCATT
>CAYTUE010000042.1:27862-30925 GCA_964441085.1 uncultured Planctomycetaceae bacterium | reverse complement strand
TTCAGCTTCTTTTCTGGTGGCATTTCAAGTTTAACTCGTGGTCGTAGACTAGGCAGTTTGGTGCAATGTGGGACCGCCTGGTCTGCGACCACGGGTTAAACATTGGGAGACGTCTCCCGCAATCATCGTGCTAAATCGTGTTGAAATGAAGGGGCTCAAGTAGCAACCGTTGCCGAATTTTCAGTAAAGGATTTGGCACAGCGTCGGCATCTTTTGTTGTTTGACAAATTGAATGAGCTTAAGGCTTAGTCCTCGTACTCGGTGGGTGCAAGATACACGTTTTCTTCCTTGCCACTTGAAGTCTTGAACTTGACGAAGCCATCGACTTCAATCGCCGTTTGTTCTTCTTGAGCCAATTTTTCCGAGTACCTGCGCACGATCAATTCTTCATCGATGTAGTCGATCACTAGTTTGGCTCCAACAGACGATACAACCAATGTCGCCGCGGCAACACGAGCAGCTGGTACCGGAAGCGTGGCCACCCGTTTCGCAACGAAGAACGAAATAATTTCGTAGCCACGCAGTGCTAACTTTGCGTTTCTGAGTGTCGTTGTTGATGCAGCTTGCACGGTGGACTGGACTGCTTCATCTACCTGCTTCGTTCCTTCGCTCAGCTTGTCACACCCAGTTGTTGTTAAGACGGCTGCTCCTGCACAGGCGAACCAGCGGCGACGATTGAGTGAACTTGAAAGGTTGTGATTCATGAACGGTCAATTCTATTGACTAGCGAAAATGAGGTTGATCAGGGGGAGTGAGGTTGCATGGCAGCGATAGACGGACATTCTGATCGAGTTTACATGTCTGAGCGACCGCGCCCGATTGTGTCCATGAGAATTTCTAGGCGCACCTTTGTTTGTGACAGGAAGTGAGACGTTGGTATTTCTAATCGCTCGCCATCTGTAAATGTAATTTCAAGGACTCCTCGAGCAAGAAATGCCCCAGCGATTTCGTCCCAAGTCAATTGTCCTTTTCCAATTTCAGAAAAGCGATAATACGCTCCGAATGCAGACAATGCGATCCCTTGGTCATCGTCAGCGGATACCTGAGCAGAGGTGACGACGGCCAAAATTTCATTTCGAGCATCACTTGGAATATACGTTTTCGCTTCGCTCGGAATTCGATCACCGTTTGAAATCATCAGGCAGTTGTTGACGCCATCCATCACGCCTTCGATCAATCCATCAATGTCATCATCTTCCAGTTCGAAGTTTCGATCGAGCGATTCGTCTGGATAGTATCGATAAAGTCCAGGCGTTAAGGGCTTGGGGACCTGTGAGAGTGCGGCTTTCAGGTTGGCCCAATCGTCGCTTTCGATTGATTTTAATTGCTTCTGGATAATTCGGCGATCGCTGGTCGCACAGGCAGTCAATCGAGGTATGAAATCTGTCCAGTGTTCGAGTTCGTCTTCCATGGATTCGTAAAACGCAACGGTGGTGATTTTTTGGTCCTGTTCCGCCGCTCCGGTGCTCATCCGGTGAATGGGGTGAGCCTCAATTTTGACGACGGGAAATTTATTTCCGCCCTTTGCGAGATCGGTGTAAATAGCGACCAGTGGCGGTTGAATGGAGACAATGATTCCGGGATTCACACAGCCGGCAATAAACTGGGTTCTTAATTGAGTGCAGTAAAACCATGTTGCAAAAGCAAAGAACGCGGCAACGATTAAAAACCAAGGTGTGACGATACACATGATGATGCTGGCAAAGAGTCCTCCAAACCAGATCATTGGCCACTTTGGGTACGCTTTCGAATACTGAAGGATGCTGGCTTTGAATTTACCCGGGTTGGACGCAGCCGTGTTCGAGGCTTCTTGAGATCTGCGAAGTTCACGTTCAATTCTTCGTTCTTCTTCCGGGCTATGTAAACTGGGCTCTCGTAAGACTTCTGACCTTGCGGTTTTGGTGGCACTTTCAGAGCGTTCTGAGCCTGCTTCACGGATTCGAAGTTTTGCATCGCACGACTTGCAACGCATCAGCTTCCCTTCAAGCTCATCTTTAACTCGGTAGGTGGCACCGCAGGTGCATCGAACATTGATGGGCACGGTCAAAGGCTCCTTGGTAGGCAGGATTTACGCAGGAATACGGGACACCTATCGTATCAAGTCTGGTGCTGAAAATCTCAATTCGAACGCGTTGTGCATCGCGTCGAAGCAGAAGCCGTCGGGAATCTTGTCTTGCGTTCGCAGATTCTGAACCGCGCATCAACAAGCTACGGACTGAGTGCAGCTAATGTCTGAGAGACGTTGTAGATCGAAGCGGCGAGATACACGGCTGATGTTAAATAGATCAAGAAGCTTGCTCGCCCCTTCAGCAAAACTGCCACATAGATGATTCCGCCTGCTTGAATCAGTTTCCCGGCGATTGGCCCGATTGTTCGTCCGTAGGCATAGCCAAACAGGCGAATCGCCGGGTGGAATTCGAAGTCAATTCCTTGGGCATGAAAAAACCAGACCGTTGAAAGCATGTCTGCTAGGACAGCGATGGTGAAACCAAGCAAAAGGATTCGCGAAACCAGTGTCTGTTGACGCACGGTTTTTAAAACCGCTGGTCCTGTCATCATTACGGCCAGTCCAATCGCCGCCACCGCAAAGACGGCTGCTGTTTGAGTTTCAGCAACGGACAGTTTCGCATCCACCAATTCAACGTGAGTAGGTGCGGCGTCCCAAGGCATCGTAAAAAGGAATAACTGCCCTGTGGCAACGCGTTGAAGCTGATCATTGGCTAGGAACATGAGGGCCACGGTCAGTACGCTGCAGGCAACCATCCAATGGCGATTGGATAACATGTTTTCTTTGATTGGCATGTGAACCTGATGAAGGATGCCTCGGGAATTGTCTGCTTTTTTGAAACCGTTTTATGTTGATTCAGAACCATTTTTTTTGATTACGTTATGGGAAACGTACTGCGGGGTCGGGTGAAAGCCCCTACCAACGAAAAATGGCCTCAGGTATTTCCCCGAGGCCATTGATCAGTCTTTCTGGTCTTTCAAAGTCGTTTAGCTTTTTGCCAATTGTCGCAAGACTGTGTGAAGGATTCCTCCGTTGCGGTAGTACACGACTTCAAC
>CAYTUE010000042.1:23282-27762 GCA_964441085.1 uncultured Planctomycetaceae bacterium | reverse complement strand
ACAACCAGTGGAGTGCCTTCTTCCTTGTACTTCATGGCGGCATCAAAGATTGATGTTTGTTCGCCTGTGGGATGGTGAACAGTAACACTGCCTTCGGTTCCAGGGGCCAGCATGTTTTTCAAGCGGATGTTGGCAAACGTTCCTCGAGTCATCACCCGGTCGTTTCCTCGACGACTTCCGTAACTGTTGAAGTCCTTGATGCCGACGTTGTTTTCTTGAAGGTATTTGCCTGCTGGACTGCTGCCTTTGATGGCTCCGGCGGGACTGATGTGGTCGGTCGTTGTGGAATCACCGACAGAAACCAAACAGCGAGCTGATTCGATGGCTGAAATGGGTGCAGGTTCAACCGGCATGTCGACAAAGAACGGTGGTTCTTGCACATAAGTACTGTCTTCGTTCCATGCATACAAATCACCTTCGACCGCTTCGATGGCCTGCCATTCTTCCGGACCTGCTGCTGCGGTGGAGTATTGTTCGGTGAACATTTCTGGGTTCATTGAATCCGCGATGGTTGACGCGATTTCAGCTTGAGTGGGCCAGATGTCTTTCAGGTAGACGTCGTTGCCTTCGGTGTCTTGGCCTAATGGATCGTTATCCAGATCGATGTCAACGGTTCCGACAAGTGAGTAAGCCACAACAAGCGGTGGGCTGGCAAGGTAGTTGGCTTTTACTAACGGGTTGACTCGACCTTCAAAGTTACGATTGCCCGAAAGTACTGAAGCGGCAACGAGGTCTCCATCGGTGACGGCTTTGGCAACGGGTTCTGGCAGTGGTCCACTGTTGCCGATGCAGGTGGTGCAACCGTAGCCTACTGTTTGGAAACCCAGTTCGTTCAGCGGCTGATCGAGACCTGATTTTTCGAGGTATTCTGTGACGACTCGAGACCCCGGAGCCAAGCTGCTTTTCACCCATGGCTGACGTTGCAAGCCTTTGGCAATTGCGTTGCGAGCCAGCAAACCGGCTCCCACCATCACGCTGGGGTTACTTGTGTTGGTGCAGCTGGTGATGGCTGCAATCACGACGGCTCCGTCGGTGATGGCAGAACTGTCTTCGTTGTCTTCGACCTTCACAGGAGCGGCGGGCTCTGATTTTCCGAATGTGGAATCCAAAGCCCCTTTCCATGTGGGCTGCATGTCTTTTAGCAGGATGCGGTCTTGAGGTCGTTTTGGGCCCGCAAGTGAGGGAACCACAGTGGACATGTCCAATTCCAATGTGCTGCTGAATTCTGGTTCTGGTGAATCAGCAGTTCGGAACAGGCCTTGTTCTTTGGTGTAGCGTTCGACCAAGTCGACCAGATCGTTGGAGCGGCCCGTGCGACGCATGTAGTTTAAGGTTTCGTCGTCGACAGGGAAGAAGCCCATGGTGGCTCCGTATTCGGGAGCCATGTTGGCTAAGGTGGCTCGATCAGCAAGCCCCAGTTTCACCATGCCTTCGCCATAGAATTCGACGAACTTGCCAACACAACCGTGAGCTCTCAGCATTTCAGTGGCTGTTAGGACAAGGTCGGTGGCGGTTGCTCCTTCAGGAAGCTGGCCGACTAGCTTAAAGCCGACAACTTCTGGAGTCAGCATGTAAATAGGTTGCCCCAACATCACAGCTTCGGCTTCGATGCCGCCGACACCCCAGCCAACAACTCCTAGGCCGTTAATCATGGTGGTGTGACTGTCTGTTCCCACCAAACTGTCTGGGTAGGCGATTCCATCGGTGACCATGACAACCTTGGCAAGATATTCTAGGTTGACTTGGTGGACGATACCGGTACCTGGAGGAACCACGCTAAAGTTTTCGAAGGCGGTTTGACCCCAGCGAAGAAATTCGTAGCGTTCTTTGTTTCGCTGAAATTCGATTTCGAGATTGTTTTTCAGAGCAAACCGACTGGCAAATTCATCCACTTGAACACTGTGGTCGACGACGAGGTCGCAAGGAACCAGTGGGTTGATTTTGGTGGGATCGCCTCCCATACGAACCATGGCGCTACGCAGTGCAGCAAGGTCGACAACAGCAGGAACTCCTGTGAAGTCTTGCAGTACGACTCGACCCGGTTTAAACGGGACTTCAACTTCACCAACGTCTTTTGCATTCCAATTGGCCAAGTTGGTGACGTCGTCTGCGTTGACGATAAAACCATCGACGTTGCGAAGGCAGGCTTCCAGTAGGACTCGAATCGAAAACGGCAGCCGGTCGATGTGCCCAATTCCATCATCAATCAGCTTCTTCAGTCGATAGTATTTGACGTCGCCGCCGGACGTTGAAAGTTTTGCTTCTGCGCCGAAGGGATTGGATGATGTCATGATGATGTGTATTCAGAATTTGTAAAATCAGGAAATCTGTGACTTACTGGACGTTTTGCTGTCAGTCGCCTGTCACACTAGATTGTAGGAAAGCAATTGAAGTTCTCAATTTGACCACGTGAGTCCTATTGGGAATCGAACAGAATTGTCAATTTGGGCAACAGAAATGCTGTTTTTCAGCGTTTAATAAGACGATCGATGGGACGCTTCAACCGTTTTCTCTGTTATGAAGTGGATTGAAATTGTTCAGCAGGCGGTGAGCGAAGGGCGGCCCTTCGTGTTTTCGAATCAGATCATTCCGGTGAACTGCAGCAGTTCTAAGCGAAAAATTGGCATTTGATTTCCAACATTGATGTTCGGGGCAAATGCCAACTGTTCATTGGTTTGGATGAAGTCATCGGCGGTTGCATCGCATCAGGCGAGTCGACTGAGTGAATTTATGTGAGGATTTTGGCAGGTCGCTTGGAACAGATGATGAGAACCATTCTTTCGGAATATCAGGATCCTGTGGATTTAATTTGGTTGCAGACCTGCCGTCGTTGGGGCTGGCAAATTGATCGCAGCAACCAAGTGTTTGCAGCTTGGAACGGCAAAGGAACGCTCACCATTGGAACATCTGAAACTCTTGATGCTGATGATTCGTTGGCTCAGCTGATTCTTCATGAATTTTGTCATGCGATGGTTGAAGGCCCTGATTCTTGGAACCATCCGGATTGGGGCTTGGATATCACCGATCGCAGTCAGTTGTTTCATGAACACGCATGCTTGGTTTTGCAAGCTGCTGTGAGCGACCCGTTTGGATTGCGAACGTTCTTTGGTTCGACCACGGATGCTCGCAAGTTTTATGACCAACTTCCGACCACGCCAGAAGATCTTCGGCAGCGAATGAAATTTGCCGTTGGGACAGATGGTCGTGATTCGTGTCCATTTGCAATGGCGGGGCGGGGGCTTGCTACAGCAAAGAAAGAAGGTTATTGGCAGCCGCTTCAGGATGCTTTCAGGGCCACTCAACAGATTGCTCAGGCCGTTCAACCATTCGCATTAGAGACATCTTTATGGAAAAGTGTTTCCAGTGGTATGCAGGCTGACAGTGATCGTGTTTCACTGGGTGAGGTGAATCTGTGATGAGTATTTATGACGAACAGCAGGTGGAACAGTTTCGAAAGAAGCACCGTCTGGATCCTCAGCAAATTCGAAACATTCGGAAAAAGTTGTTGAAGCGATTTCTTTCTGATGATGCAGTGGTTGAACGCATTCCCAACGTGGAAGAATTAAAGCTGCATTGTCTTGAGCTGCATTCTGGCTTCGATTCCGAAATCGACGGTGCCACCAAGTTACTGTTTCAAAATGAACAGGGCTTGTTGTTGGAGACTGTGATTTTACGAATCGCCAGTGGACGCACAACGTTGTGTGTATCGAGTCAAGTGGGGTGTGCGGCGGCCTGTGATTTTTGTGCAACAGGAAAAATGGGAATTGCTCGCAGCTTATCTGCGGATGAAATTCTTGATCAGGTTGTGCAAGCGGGACAAATTTTGGAAAAAGAAGGCCGCAGTTTTCGGAACATTGTGTTTATGGGAATGGGAGAACCATTTCATAACGAAGACAATTTGCATGCTGTGTTAGCCGCTTTAACTGATCCAAGTTTGTTTGCTCGTAATTCGAGCAGTCTGCTAGTGTCGACCGTCGGGATACCAGATGCCATGGTTCGCATGGCCGAAAAATTTCCATCAATTAATTTGGCTCTTAGCTTGCACAGCGCCAAGCAGGATGTACGAGAATCAATCATTCCGTTAGCGAAAAAATACAGTTTAGATCAGTTACGCGATGCGGTACAAAAAGTATCTGAAGTCCATCAGCGAGAAGTCATGGTTGAGTATCTGATGTTGAAGGATGTGAATGATTCAGCGTCAGATGTCCAAGCTTTGTTGCAGTGGGTTCGGGGTTTGTCAGTTCATGTGAATTTGATTCCGTTTAACAAAGTGGAATCTGCCTCGCATTTGAAACCGACGGAACGGCAAGACATTTCGATGTTTGCGGACCAGTTAAAGCAGGTGGGAATCAAAACCACCGTGCGGTATTCATTGGGCCATGACATCGCCGCTGCCTGTGGCCAACTGGTGCAAATGGAAAACCGAAAGCGAGCCCGACAATTGCCCGTGATCCAAAACTGAATGAGGCGGTGAGGATTT
>CAYTUE010000042.1:21481-23182 GCA_964441085.1 uncultured Planctomycetaceae bacterium | reverse complement strand
GCATCCTGTTGACTGGTACGATCTATGGTATCAGTAGATTCAATTTGCTCACGTTGTGGAGTGCGAACCGTGCGATCAACTTGCTCATATTTTACTTTTTGCTTAACACTCCTGTGCTGTTCAGCGCCATTGCAGGCTGACGTCATTTCCACAGAATTTTCTCTGGGGACAAGTGATGTGACTGCGGTGGGGAACACTTTGCTGTTTCCTCAAATGTTCACAGCATCCGACGGAGTGTCTTTTACAGCGACGTTAAGTGTTGTGGGAAGTGACGACATCGACCAAACCAGTTCAACCCTAGGAATCGCCGGCAATGGAAACGATCTGTTTAACGGGGCCGAATTCGCAGAGTTTTCTGTGGCGATTAGTGGTGTGACTGGCGGCAGTGTTGTGTTCGACGGTTTTAGTCAAATTGACTTGGACGCATTCACAGGCACTACAGCTGATCCCGAATTCGCGGCTGTGAGTTCAGATTCCTTGTTTGATGCAGGTGATCTGATTTTAGACGGGAGTCTTTCGACTTCAGATTTGTTTGTTCTGCCAAACTTGACGTCATTTTTTCTAGTGAGCAATGGTGACAACAGTAACACATTTCGAGCAAGCGATGTCACGGCAAATTTCACCACGACGGCGGCAGTGCCTGAACCTTCTACTTGGGCATTCTCAGGCTTGCTACTGCTGGGCTTTGTGGGAATGAAACGTCGAGCTGCCAAACGTCAGGCAATATCAGATTGTCCGTGCGTTTGATGTTGAACACAGGTTTCGACTTGAGTTCATTCGGCGGGTGACACTAAGCAGCGTCGTTGTTCTTTTTCTTGTTTAGCTTCTTCGTCAGTTTCTGCTTGAGTCTCTGGAAGCCTCGAATAAATCGATCGTGGTTATCGGCTTTCATGGTGATGTACTCGGCAACGTCTGCGTGAGGAAGGATCAAGAACTGTTCTTCTTTCATTCCCTGAATGACGGCTTCGGCAACGTCTTCAACAGTGACTGCATTCATGTGCAGGAACTGATGAACGGGATCTTCTTCATCCAAGAAGTCCGTTTTCACTCCTAATGGGCACACGGTTGAAACAGCAATCCCTTGGCGACCATAAGTGACTGATAGCCATTCTGCCAAAGCCACATCTGCGTGTTTCGTGGCGGAATAGGAAGCAGACCCAATTTCAGTCAAGAGCCCTGCTCCTGATGCTGTGTGAATCAGATATCCGGATCCTCGTTCCAGCATACCCGGCACGACAGCTCGAGCAGCGTACAGTCGAGACATCACGTTGACATCCCACATGGTTTGCCATTGATCGTTGGGGGTTTCTAGGCCGCCCTTCACCGTGATTCCCGCGTTGGAAAAAAACACGTCGATGGGACCACACGCTGCTTCGGTTTGTTTCACCAAGTTCTGCACGGCTGTTTCGGAAGCAACATCACAGGCAATGGCCGTTCCGTTAATTTCGGCAGCTAAGGTCAAGGCAGCTTCTTGGTCGATATCTGAAACGACAACATGAGCTGCGTTTTCCGCAGCGAATCGGCGACATAAAGCAGCTCCGATTCCATGAGCTGCTCCGGTGACAACGATGATTTTTCCGGTGACGTCCATGTCAGTGGTGCCTTAGTTGTTGTCTACTTCTCAATGCTCGAACTGCGGTAGTGGCTTGCATGGATCTTCGCTTTGCGACTGATGCAACGCACGATGGAGTTCGAGGCACA
>CAYTUE010000042.1:15964-21381 GCA_964441085.1 uncultured Planctomycetaceae bacterium | reverse complement strand
CCGACTACAGAACATCGGACAGCTGCAGATTGCTCTGCAGCGATATCCACCCTGATCTAGCCGCCTGTCCGTCTTGGCAATGAAGGCATTTTTGCAGCAGTGACTTGAGGCTTGTTTTTAACTCCTTGAGTCATCACTTGCTTGGATCGTGGACCTTTGTTGCCGCCTTGATCTTCGTCTTCCTTCGCGATTTCTCGACGCTTGGCTGCTTCAAGAAGTTTTTTCTTGGCAACTCGTTTTTCACGCTCTTTTTTCTTCTGCTGCTTATCTTTCGCCACGGGGGTCGCCTTTGAGTAAAGTCGTTGAGTTTTCTTGTGGGGGATTGTAATTGAGAGAATAGAATTTGCGAGGCGATCTTGGGAACGCTGCAACAGATTACCATTGTGAGAATCCGTTTTGCCTCTCGCTGCCGTCTTTTCGATAGTCGCTCTCGGCTCCCATCGGCAAGCTGCGATGGTTTCTGAGGTGATTCTTAGCCCACCGTTTTCTGCTGGTTGACACAACGGAATGTGAGAGACTGAGTGCAGCTGCGATTCGACCGTTGCCCTGCAGTAGCGAAGCTGCACCGCACGCGCGTCCGTATGTAAAGGGTGGTTATAAGGTGTTGGTGTGTAGGGACTTGTGTCGGGGGACTGGGGAAGGGTAACGGATTGGCACGAGATTTGATTTAGGGACTTGAGCACAACATTCCTCGTTTCTGGAGGCGCTCAGGTCATGTCAGACAATTCACACGATTCCAACGAACAAACTCAGCCTTTGAACCCCGTACTCACGGAAGAAGGCGATGGCAGATCGAACAGTGACACCGCTTCTGGTGGTTCGTGGCTGGAGCGATTCTTAAACAGCTTCTTTCAAGAAAAGAATATTCGTTGGCTGCTGCTGATTGGTGCCGCCATTATCTTTGCCTCGTCACTGATGCTGGTGACTCGTGCTTGGCCTGAGTGGTCTGCGACGATGAGAGCCTTCACGGTTCTTGCTTATACGGCAAGTTTGTTTGTGGCTGGACAGTTTTGTCGAATGCGACTGCAACTGAATCTCACGTATCAAGTGCTGTATGGCCTGACCGTGTTGTTGATCCCAGTGAGCTTTCTTTCTTTAAGCTGGCTTTCTTCCGGGACAGCCGTGCAGCTCGGCGTTCTTCGTTCTGCTTTGATTGCTCCCTTTTTGGTGGGCACTGTTTTTCTTTGGTTCGCATCGAAGACGATTTTTGATCACGTATTAAGGACACGTCAGACAACGTTTTTGATCAGTTACTGCTTGCTCTGTATGGCGGGAGCATTGCCTGAATTGACTTCACCTGCAATGGCATTCGTCTTTTTCATGGTCGCTTGGGCCGTGATGACCGTGGGAGTGCTGAAAGTAAATCGCCATGTGTTTCAGCTGACCTTACAGCATCAGATGCCTCGAATTTTCGGCTTCCTGCCGATTGCTTTGCTGGGAACATTGTTCATTGTGCTGACTGGTGTTTTAGCGATTCCTGCGCTTCCCATTCACTGGATGGGATTTGGTTGCGTGATGCTGGCATCCACCATTCTTTTCACTGCAAAGTCGTTGATGGACGTCTTTCAGCAACGTACGGGAGATCTTGTTCGTCCGTTTCCGTGGTCTGTGAGTGCTCCGTTGATGGTTGGGCTGTGCTTGACGGTGGTTGGAGTTGCGTTGTCATTTTCTGGATTTAGCTATGTGTCTGCATCGACGTTTGCTGTGGTTCCAACAGCGTTGATCGCTGCTGGGCTCATGATGCGAGTGAGCATTCAGACTCGGCATTCGCTCTTCACGTGGTTTGCTTTGATCTTTGTCACAATCGCATATCAAAGCTGCCCTGTCCTGTTTTCAGATCTTGTTCAGATGATGAAGGAGACAACAGCTGCCGCGATTCGCCGAGAAAGAGTTCCCGTATCGATGTATGGGCTCACCTATATTCCCTTGTTGTTGGGGTTGGCTGTTCTGATTCGTCAACTGCAGGTGAAGTCGTTGAGTGGTTCTGCCAGACCGGTTCAGCAGTTTTTGATGATTCTCAACTTCTCGCTCATTGCATTGTCGTTTCAAGATGTTGTTTCCGCGTTCTTCGTTGCTGCAGTCAACGTTGCTTTGTTTGCTTGCTACGGATTGATTTTGCGAGAACGTCGCTTTGGGTATCTCAGTATTCTGTCTGCCGTGGTGTGTCTTGGTTTCGCGATTCCCGCTTTGAATAACATGCAATACAGTCAAGTTTCGCTGCACTGGATTGCTCCTTTGTTGTCTGCAGTTGCCGTTAGCTTGACGATTTCGTCATGGCCCGATCGGGTGCTTGGCAAGGTGAACTTTTCAAAGAGTCTTCGCGGCAACTTGTTTGGATGGACTTCTGAAAATGGTCGTGTATCGGCGGCATCATTGCCTGTACTCCAAACATTCGGCAGCATGCTGGCCGTTGTTTTGGCGGGCCACTGGATGGTGACCGCGGCGGTCGATGTTTTCGAACCATTGATGCTTTCTGCCATGATTCAGTTTGGCTGTCTGATGGTCGCTCTCATCTTTTTTACTCTTCGAAATCCTTGCTACTTGACTGGATTGTGCTGCAACGGTTTGTGCTTGTTTGTGGCCGTACGTTGGGGAATTGGCGAACGTCTTTCGGTGAGCTTTTTATTAGACGTGTCTTCTGCGTTGTCGCTAGGAATCTGCTTTGTCACAGGCTTTCTCTTGAAACAGATGCGAGGCAAAGGATTTTTGAAGAAGCGAATGAAGTTGAACCGAATCATTGGTTTTTCCGATGAGATGAATCATCAACAAATGGAACAGAATGAACATTCGGATTCGAATCGCGGCTGGAGATCAAGGGGACAGGCGTTCGTTGTGCCTTGTTTTGATCTGAGCATCTGGACCTTGGGGTCTTTGGCCGCGTTCGTTCATTTTCCAGCGTTGTTGCTATTGAATCTGCCAGCTCAAACTGTGGTTGTTGTGTCAAACTTTTTGACACTGTGGATGACTCCTGTGGTTCTGCTGGCTTTTATCGGAATGGCATTGTTTGGTCGAGATCGTAAGGCTGGTGTGATTGTCGTGGGTTGTCTGCCGTTAATGATGACCGCTTATCTGCCTTTGTTCGATGTTTCGTTGACTCTGTCTTTACGTCTGTGGATTTGGTTGACGAGCACTACAGCGATCTTCTTGCTGGCTTGTGCCGCCAGTGTTCGCAGCCAACACAAAGCCGACTTTGCCACTTTGCAAAATGCGTCATGGTGGATCTGTACTGGACTCTTGGCTGTGTCGTGTGTTGCGGAATCTGCAGCCTTAAGTGCCACCGCATTGTTGGTGAGTTTTCTTCTTTCTTTGCATGCTGGGTTTCGGATTCACTTGGGGCAACGAACGGCAATTGCGATTCTTGGCAACCTTCATGCTGTGATCGCAACGGTTGCTACGGTTCACTTGATTCAACCTGATTTGGCTGACGGCGTTGGTTCGGGCATTGTGTTTGCAATGTGCGGAGCCAGTATGTTGATCTTTCAGTGGCTTGGAAAGAGCTTGAATCCGCAAGGTTGTCGAGCATGGATTGGCGTGCTGCTGTCGACAATGGTTGTGTTGTTCGGGAGCTTCTGTCTTACCGAACAATCTGTGCTTGTTGCGTCGTTGGTGTTATTGGGGCTGCTTTTGGTTGGCACTTATGAGCTTCGGGAAGCCTTTGCGAAACAAAGTCGGATTCACGTGCATGTGACTTATGTGATTCTGTTTCTGACTGGCTTTTTTGCTTGGGGTCAAGTGCCCGAGTTACTGCATAGCACCGCCTGTGCTTACCTGATGTTGGTGATCAGTGTTGTGTTGCTGGTTGTGGAACGGCGGGTGAAAGACGAATCTGGAGTTGCCGTCTTTCGCAAAGATTTGATTTTTTTGGCTCGAATCTTTCCTGCTGTCATCGGTCTGGTACTTGTCGGAAGAAGTTTTTCTGGCCCGTCGCTTGTGCCAAGTGCTGATCGTAGCTTCATTCTGATGATGTGTGCTGGAATCTATGGCTACCTGTTTCAGCGAGAACAGAGACCTCGGTTTGCAATTCTTGGTCTGATTCTATTGAACCTGTCATTGGATGTCCTGTGGACCAGTTTGAGCTGGACGAGTATTGAATTTTACATGGTTCCAGCTGGGTTTTCTGTATTGGGTTTTGCTCGAGTCCTTCGCGATGACTTGCCGGAGTCTGGCCGCAAAGCACTTCAGTATGTTGGATCGTTGATGATTCTGTTGTCTCCTGTTTTGCAGGTGCTGGGCGGAAGCTGGCAGCACATGCTGCTGCTGTTGATCTTGTCTGTGATGATGATTGTGTTGGCAATCGGCTTGCGAATTCGTTCGCTGGTGTACTGTGGCACAGGGTTCTTAGTTGTTGACCTGCTGGCGATGGTAGTGCAGTCCACCATGGATTCGCCAACCCTGCTGTGGGCCGTCGGCATTCTGATGGGGGTTGGCATCATGGCATTGGCCGCATATTGCGAACGCCATCGTGAACAACTGCTGTCTCGTATCCGAATGCTAAGTAGCGAACTGGCTGCATGGGATTGAGTACCAGCGGAATGGCTGTTCGACCATCGATTTCTTGCCATTGCTGGTCGTAAGCATGTGCCGCAGATGTGCGATGAACTGAGTGAACTTTGTGCTGTTCTGTTCTAAGAAATGCTCACGAAATTTTGAAACATTGCTCGTGTGTTCGGGCAACGTAACTTGTGGTGTCTTCGATTTTTAAAGGTGAATGATCATGGCGTGGATTTCAAACTTCTCATTGGTGATGCGATCAAGTCTGACGGGACTCAGGGAAAAGATCGAAGATCCGGAACGGATGTTGCATCAATTGATTATCGATATGGAGGAAGAACTGGATCGAATTCGTAGTAGCGTTGCAGAAGCAATTGCTGATGAGATTCAAATGAAGAAGCGAGTTCAGCGAGAGCGAGACACGGCTGCTTTGTGGAAGACGCGAGCTGAAGAAGCGATTGGGCGAGATGATGATTTGAAAGCGCGAGCAGCATTGGAGCAAAAGGTTCGTGCTGAAGAATTGGCGAATCGTTATGCGGCTGACCATTCTCAGCAGGCCAAGGATGTCGAAAAACTTCGGCGAAGCGTGGGAGATCTTGAAGACAAAGTGCGACAGGCTCGTCAAAAGAAAACTCTGTTGTCGGCAAAGATCGCCAAGGCCGAATCGACTCAGAGAATCAGTCGTACTATGCAAAACTGCACTGGCAAATCAGCATTTGCTGCATTCCAAAAGCTTGAAGATAAGGTTGATCGTCAGGAAGCATTGTGTGAAGCTCGGGATCAGGTTCAGGGGCGAGATCCAGAAACGGAAGAACTTGCTGAACAGTTTGAACGTAACGAACGCAATGCTCGGGTTACGAAAGAATTGGATGCATTGAAGGCGGCTGTTCGGAAAGATTCCGTCGATGAATAGTCGATATGACCAC
>CAYTUE010000042.1:11232-15864 GCA_964441085.1 uncultured Planctomycetaceae bacterium | reverse complement strand
TCGAGTTGGCCTGTTTTGAAATGGAATCTTTCTGCAGATGCTGTATGAAGTTGAATTGTTGAGTATCGGTTTAGCAACCGTCATCGATGTGGTCTTGCTGATTGTGATACTGGAATCTGGCAATCGACGTTTGACTGCGATTTGGCTTAAGTGGGCTTTGGTGGGAACAACATTATGGCACGCAGGCTGTTTTGCTCACACGGCACTTTTTGAAACCGTTGGTGTAACAGCCGATCGTCTTGATCTGTTGGCGATGGCCGTGATGACTGTCGGGCTGCTTACGATTACGTCTGGTTTGCTTCATGGTGCTTTGCGGATTCACCGTTCCGGTCCTGATGTGAGTCCACCTCGTGATCGCTTCTATGGGCTTCTTTATTTGCCCGTGCTGTTCAGTGGGGCGATTGTCTTTCGGTTAGCGGAATCTGCTGAACGCAGCTTTGTTTTTGGGACAAAGGCATTTCATGGTGTTTATCTGTTGTGGCTTGTGATTGCGAATGGAAGTTGCCTGTGGTTGTTTTTTTTAAATCGACATCGTTTAAGCCGACGAGCTTCGGGTGCCCGGTTTCTGCTGCGGTTTAATGTAGGTCTGGTGTTTGTGACTGCAGCAACCGGGTTCTATCTGTTTCGCATTCATCAAAGCGACCGTGATCCAGCAATCGTGAGGTTGTTGGCCACACTTTCCCCCGTCATTCCAGCTTTAATCTTTGCGTACTACATTTTTCGTCGTCGTTTGATTCCCTTGGTGTTTGAAAGAACCTTGGTTTACGCGGCGATTTTTTTATGTGTGCTGTACTTGCACCGATTGACGATTCTGCCTGTGATGGCAAAGTTCGAAGCCAAGTTTCAGTTCGACTTTGTCCTGTTAGAAGGTGTCTTGCTGATTTCGTTGGTGATGGCTTATGGGCCTCTGCGGAGTCGAGTGAACGAAGGGTTAAGATACTTGGTCGGGCGCGATGTCGTGCGGTATCGAGATCGAGTTCGAGAACTTGCCGTTCAGTTGGCTCAACGTTCTAGTTCTTCGTCTGCTGATCTTTTGACATGGTTTGCACAGGAACTGAGAACCAGTCTGCAGTTGCAGTCTGTGGAAATCAGTTTGCGGCAACCCGAAGCATTCCGCTTTCGTTCGATTGGAAAGGTGCCACCAGACTTCGATGATCGCGAAGAAGATTCATCAGAAGTCGAAGAAAAACGCGGTCAGCTGTTTGCGAATGTCGACGATTGGGTTGATCGATCTCATGATGTGAATCATCCGATTCGGCAACTGTTAGATTGGTTGGACTTGTCGGCTGCTTGCCCTTTAGCAGATCGCACTGTGCAGGGGCATGTGTTGCTGGGAGCCACTGTTTCAGGAGACAGGCTGCCTGCCGAACAAATTCAGGCAACGTCGTTACTGATCGATCAGTTGTCATCTTTGTTAGAAAATCAAAATCTGCAGCGTCAAAAAAGGTCGGCAGAACGGTTGGCGATGCAGCAAGAAAAACTATCGACGTTGGGTTTGCTTTCGGGGTCGATTGCTCATGAAGTTCGCAATCCCTTGTCTTCGATTCGGACCATTGCCACATTGATGAAAGAAGATCTCGGCGAAGCCAGTGAACAAATTCATGACTTAAATTTGATTGTGTCCGAAATCGATCGACTCACAGAAACAACAGGCCAGCTCTTGGATTTTGCCAAGCCAGATCTGAAAGAAGAACAGTCTTGCGATGTGGTGGCCGTGGTTGAAAGCATTCTTCAAATTCTTGGCCATCTTGCCAGAAAGCATGCCGTATCGTTGCAAGTGGCGGCGGCATCTGACCCGTTGATGGTGGCTGCTTCACGAGCACCAGTGACAGACGTGCTGTTAAATCTGATCAAGAATGCGATTGAGGCGACTCGAACGAGCGAAGATCGGTCTGTCGAAATTCAATTAGACGGCGTGAGTCTGTTGGAGATCGCTGGCTCTGGAATCTCTGCGTTTCAAAAGACGGCTTGCTCTGCCTTTGTTCGAGTGACAATGAGAGATACTGGGCCCGGAATTCCAGAATCCAAACGACAGGACGTGTTTAGTCCATTCTATACCGATAAAGTGGATGGAACGGGGCTGGGTTTGTATCTGGTGGCAGAACGTTTGCGAGAAATTGGTGGAGACGTACAGTGCGTATGTTCTGTGACGGGAGGTGCTCAATTTTGCCTACTTTTCCCCGTGTTTGGTTCGTCTGATCAGGAAGGTTCGGAATGAAAATTCTTGTTGTCGATGATGAGCAGGCTGCTCGTTATGCAATGACGAAGGCGATACGAGCTGACGGTCGGATAATTCTTGAAGCATCTGATGGAAATTCGGCTGTTGATCAAATCATTCAGCATGCTCCGGATTTGGTGTTTCTTGATTTGAATATGCCAGAATCTGATGGCATGGATGTCTTACGGCGTCTTGGTGAAGCGAACCAGCCCGTGGACAGTGAAATCATCATGGTGACTGCGAATTCAGACGTCCACATGGCGGTGGAATGTGTTCGTCTTGGTGCGGCCGACTATTTGACAAAGCCCTATGATGTTGAGCATTTACGGTCGATCGCAAAGAGGACTCAAAAGCGAGTGGCTTTGCAGGTTCGAGTCGACGAACTGGAACAGTCTGGAGTAAACAGCTGCGGCGAAATGTTTGGCAACAGTGCGGTGATGCAACGCTTGTTCGCAAGAATTCAGAAAGCGGCTGAAGCAGACATACCGGTTTTGATTCGAGGCGAAAGTGGCACAGGAAAGGAACTGGTGGCGAAAGCTTTGCATCAATTGGGGGCTCGATCGTCAGGCCCTTTTGTGGCTGTTAACACAGCAGCCATTGCGGAATCATTGATTGAAAGTGAATTGTTTGGTCATCGAAAGGGAGCCTTCACGGGGGCAGATCATGATCGTGACGGAGTCTTTCGGCAGGCGGATGGTGGTACTCTTTTCTTAGACGAAATTGGTGACATGCCGATCGGTGTGCAAACTCGACTCTTGCGAGTATTACAGGAAGGAGTCGTTCAACCGGTTGGAACTGAAGCAGCTGTGAAAGTCGATGTGCGTATTATCAGTGCGACTCATCAGGACCTTGAACAATCGATCGTCGACAATTTGTTTCGTCAAGATTTGTACTTTCGATTGAAGGGAATTGATCTGCACGTGCCCGCTCTTCGACAGCGGCAGGAAGACATGCTGCTGTTGGCTCGAACGTTTCTTTTGGAAAACCAAGTTTTGTCATCACGTGCTGTGAAGGCGATTTACCAGCATCCTTGGCCGGGAAATGTACGTGAGTTAAAACAACGAATTCAATCGGCGTCGGTGATGGCGGAAAAAAATGAAATCTGCGCGGCAGATCTTGGGCTGAATTTGACTGCAGAACAAGAATCGGAAAATGGTTTGCAAGCTTATCTTGATCTGCCTTTTTCTGAAGCGAAGCAGCAGTTAATTGCCGACTATGAACGCCTGGCGATTCGGAATGCTCTGTCATCTGAAAATGGCAACGTGAGCGCGGCTGCTCGATTATTGGGCATTCATCGTCAAAGCTTGCAGCAGAAGATCAAGCAATTGGATATCAAGTGATGCAGATATCTGATGGTCGTCGAGAAATGGGAAGCGATTCGATGAAGACGGCGGATTCGAACGCACTCGTGTTCGATTTCTCTGTGCTGGCCGATGATCACGGGCGGCGCATTGATGCATTTCTTGTGAAGCAACTTCGAAATTATACGTCGTGGCGGTTACATCGATTGGTGACTGCGGGATTCGTTTGGGTCGATGGTTTGCCTTGCGAGCCCAGTCAAAGAGTTTTTCGCCGACAAACGGTGCAGATTTGCTTGATTGAACCTCCGGATAAGTTGCTCGACCCCGAAGACCTTCCATTTGATGTGCTGTATGAAGATCCTTGGATGCTTGTGGTGAATAAGCCTGCAGGCATGGTGGCTCATCCGATCGGGCAGTTTCAGTCGGGAACACTGTGCAACGGGATTCAAGGTCGACTTGACAACGAAACGATTGCAGGGGGACTTTTGCGGCCAGGGATTGTCCATCGCTTAGATCGAATGACAAGTGGGCTGCTCATGGTTGCCAAGACTGCAGAAATGCATGCCCGATTGTCGCTGTTGATTCAGCATGGTCGGGTTGAAAAACAGTATGTGGCTTTGGTTGAGGGACACCCTCGTTTTCAGACAAAGATAATCGATAAGCCGATTGGTTCGTTGCGAGGGAGTAGCGTTTTGATGTCTGTGGCAGCAGATTGCCGCAACTCTCGAGCGGCTCGAACGGACGTTCGAGTTCTCCAAACACAGCGCAATTCTTCATTGGTGCAGTGCCGATTGCACACAGGGAGAAATCATCAGATTCGAGTCCATTTGGCAGCAGTGGGTCATCCCGTTGTGGGGGATGAATTTTATCGATCGGGCAACGCCGTGACTGCGAAAGAAGAGGTTGGTCGAAACCTAGCTGTCAGGCATGCTTTGCACGCCAGTGTGTTGCAGTTTGAACATCCGCTTTTGAATCAATCAATGACAATTTGCAGTGCTCCTCCGGCTGACTTTTGGAGCACTCTGGGCGAGGCGGATTGATAAGTGCTGCTGTTTTAGCATCCCAAGCTTTGCAGCTTGGGCTTTTACAGGGCTTTGCAGGGCTGCTTTGCAG
>CAYTUE010000042.1:2123-11132 GCA_964441085.1 uncultured Planctomycetaceae bacterium | reverse complement strand
AGGTTCTTTGGGCGACCATGTTTCGTCAAGTTTTGCACATTCAGACGGTGATCCTGTTTTCTATGTGAGATGCGGGTTGTTGGATGTTGCAAATGCGATCAACAACCATTTTGGCCTGAATGTCTACTGGGATTGTGCTGTTGGGCGAAAAGCCGACAACGTCGCCTACCCCATAAACTCCTCGACACCACGTTTCAAAGTGTCGGCCACACCATAGCTGTCCATGTTCATCGGCTTCGACGGCGATTTTATCCAAGCTCAACCCTTCCGTCAGGCCGTGCTGGCCTCGACAATCAAGCACCTGCTGCTCGATGTTTTTTGTTGCACTCGATGCGGTGCAATTCGTGTTGAAATCATCAGGATGATCGGCGACTTCGACTCCACAGTTGATTGCTAATTCCAGCGTTGCAGAATCATGCTGCTGTCGTGAAATCAATTGTGTATCAACACCACAGAGTTGAAGGCATGCTGACAATGCAGCACCAAAGTCTGCTCCACCGATGATTCGAACTCGATTGGGAAGTCTGTGGAAGCTTGAAATGACATCAGCAGTCTGTTGCTGATTTGTGCGCTCACAGAATGAAAAGGCTGTGTGCTGTACTCCTGTTGCGATGATGGTGTTTTGAGAATGAATTGTGACTGGTCGAGTAAAATCAGGGAACGCTAGCCGTAGCGTTCCGGCCGATTCGAATTCTGCTTTTGCATTCAAGACGTCGATTCCAGCCGCACGCAAAGACGTGCTGAATTCCTGAAGTTCCATTTGCAAATACGATGGAAATTCAAACGCGAACGATGGGCTGTTTGCAGTGGCGGATTCGCTACGGTTGTTGGCGAAACATTCTGTGGCGAGGTGCTGCAGGGCTCTTGTTTTTTGCCATGCGGAAACAGCCGTGTCGGAAACGACAACCAGAGTCTTTAAGCCTTGGTTATTTGCTGCCAGTGCAGTTTCGAACGCTGCTTCGTCGTTGCCCAAAATTGTGAGATCGTATTGCATTGCGTACACGCAGAAGAAATGAAAGAGTTTGCGGGTCAAGGTGTCCACGAAGTTCATCGGCAGTTTCCTGAATCTGCTGGACACGTAGACTTGTGAAGCAGCGAAGTTTGGTGGTTGCCGGTCGACCATACCGGTTGTCCGGGTTGTAAGCCCCGTTTTCGTGATGATCGGAAGCTGCCCCGCCTTTTTGCGGTGTGGCGTGAATTTCCGCTGGAAGTTACTAAAACTGCGCAAACGTCGTGATTTTCGTGATCCGTACTTTTGCGGAATTCGTTTTTCGCTGCGTTGCGATATGGCATTGGGCCTTTCGTTTTCATCCCGCACATACACCTAAGTGAAGGAGTTTTGATGGACCGGGAAATACAACTCGAGTTCCGCAAAGAAGACATCGCCAAGGCGACGCGCATTGTCGTGATTGCCTTTATTGTATTGTTTGTTGTGATTGTTGGCAGCAAGTCGTATTACACCGTGCAACCGAGTGAGCAGGCTGTGGTACTGCGATTTGGACGGTACTCATCAACAGAATCGCCGGGGCTGCACTTTGCGATCCCTTTTGTGGATACTGTGCTGACCGCTGATGTGCGAGAACGAACAGTTCGCTTGCCTTTTGGTACAGAAAACTATTCCACGAATGTGCCGCGAGATGCTCGATTTAAAGATTCGAATGGCGTGAGCGATCTGATGCTGACGGGGAACCTGAACCCAGTTTCAGTGGAATGGACGGTTCAATGGCGAGTCTCTGATGCTCGAGACTACCTCTTTCGTTTTCACTATGGCGATCATTCTGATTACAGCCGCACGGGGCAGGATGAATTTCTTCAGAACGTGGTGTCCCGCGTTGGTCGTTCTGTGATGAATCAGGTGATTGGGGATTATTCGTTTGACGAAGTCCTGACAACAAAGCGGTCAGAAATTCGAGTCAAGGCCCAAGAAGAGACTCAGAAAGTCATCGACAGCTTCAACTGTGGAATTCGCATTACGGACTTGCAGTTGCAACGTGTTGTTCCACCAAAAGAAGTCACCAAATCGTTTGCAGCAGTGAATGAAGCGGCTCAAACACGAGTGAAGTTGATGAATGAAGCAAACAAAGAACGCAACGAAATGATGCCTCTGGCTCGAGCAAATCGCGACCGGGCGATTCGTGAAGCGGAAGGTTATTCCGACCGTCGTCGAGCGGAAGTGAAGGGGGAAATCGACGCACTTTTAGCTCAGTACGAACAGTACAAAGCGTCCCCCAAAGAAACTCGCCAGCGCCTGTATCTGGAATCAATGCTTCGAGTGCTGTCGAAGGTGGACAAGAAAACCATCATCGATTCTGATCTGCAGCAGATGCTGCCATTGTTTAACCTGAATCAGGAGTCGAAATAATGAGTGGTGCAAATCAAACAAAACTTGGATTGATCTTTGCCGTTGTTGTTGTGGGCATTGTGATTCTGTTTTCCAGCCTCTTTACCGTGAACGAACGCGAAATGGGGCTGGTCCTACAGTTCGGTAAGCCGGTGAAGTCGATCAGCGAACCGGGCTTGTATTTCAAAGTGCCCTTTATGCAAGAAGTTCGCCGAGTTCCACGGACTTTGCAATTTTGGGCGAGTTCAGACAATGACGTTTTGGTCGATCTTCCAACAGCAGACGGTAAGAAGATTGAAGTTTCATTGTGGGCAATTTGGAAGATTAATGATCCGAAAAAATTTGTTGAAGTGATGAGAACTGTTGACCGCGCTGAACAGCAAATTCGAACTCGGGTTCGAGCGGGTATGCGAGACGTGATTACGAAGTACGACTTAGACGAAGTGGTACGAAGTACAAATCGTGAACTTCCCACAGGATTTGGTTTTGCCGGTTTGGATGGCAGTTCCGAGGCTCAGACAAAGATTGATGAAACGGTCCCCTTGCTTGGGGGAGAGTCATCAGAAAGCATCCAAAAGGGGCGTGAGCGGATCATGGACGAAGTTCGAGCGATATTGCAGCAACGTTTGGTTGGTTCCACCGAAGAGGGAGCTGGTGATTTTGGCGACCGAGGAATTGAATTGGTGGATGCGGGAATCAGCAACATCGGCTATGTAAAATCCGTGCGAGAAAAGTCTTTTGCTCAGTTGAATGCTGGAATGGAATCCATCGCCGCGACTTACGAAAAAGAAGGCGAAGAAGAAAAGCAAAAGGTGATCAACGAAACCAAGGCTGAAGTGCAGAAAATCATTGGTCAGGGAGAAGAACAAAGCAAGCGAATTCGAGGCGAAGTGGAAGCTGATATCATTAAAGCCTATGCGGACGCTTTGCAGGAAACGGGTGAGTTCTACACGTTCTTGAAAACGCTTGAGGTGTATGAAGCGTCAATGACGTCAAATACTCAGCTGATTTTGACGACTGATAGTGAACTGTTTCAGATGCTTAAAGAACTGAAGTCTCCGCCAGAAAACTAGCGATGCTTGTTGATCGAGCGACTTCATGTGATTGCGATGGTTCTCTGGTTGCAGATGGCTCTGGCTAGTTGGCTCTGGCTAGTTGATTCTGGAGGGAGTGACTCCATTTGCACAGCTGTGTGCTGGCAAAAAGGCCGATGACGAAAGTCAGCGGCCTTTTTTGTTGCTATCATCCGACATCGGGTTGTGGCTTTTTACCCGTGTGCTGGGCCGTTCTTCATCATGTTTTGGTGTCGTGTCGGTGATTTGATTTTCTGCCGTTTTTCTGACTCAAGAAGTCGTGTTGATTCTTATGGCATTTTCTGAACGTCGTTTTATTCGCCAGATCCAGCAGTTGCCTGTGCGGCCTCCTGTGCGAGTTGGTATCGGCGATGATGGGGCTGTCTTGGATTGTCGGCAGGATTCTGTTCAGGTTGTTGTGACCGACATGCTGATTGATCAGGTCCACTTCGATGTATCAACCATGAGTGGGTATGACATCGGTTATAAGTGTGTTGCCGTGAATTTGAGCGACCTTGCGGCGATGGCAGCTACGCCAACGGCCGCTTTTATCAGTCTTGCTTTGCCGCAAAACCTGCGAGACGATTCCGAGTTTTTGGATCGTTTTTATCGTGGTGTCGATGATGTTTCTGCGCAGTATGAATTCACTATTGCTGGAGGCGACACCAATCGGATTGATGGACGGCTCGTTGTTAACGTGTGTTTAACGGGTGTGCCGATGGTTGGTGACCCTGTGCTGAGATCGGGAGCAAAGATCGGAGATCTGCTGGTTGTGACTGGCCCTTTGGGAGGCAGCCTTTTCAGCGGACGTCATCTGAAACCGATTCCTCGGTTTGCTCAAGCCCAATGGGCGATCGAAAATCTTCAGCTCCATGCGATGATGGATATTAGCGATGGCTTAGCTTTGGATTTGCATCGTTTGTTGGAAGAAAGCAGCGTGGGTGCGGTGCTGTTAGAAAATCAAATTCCGATTCACGACGATGTGGCAGGTCAGCTGAATCAATCACAACGTGTGCAGCATGCGCTGAGCGACGGGGAAGATTTTGAATTGTTGATGGCTGTGGGAGCAGATTCTTTCCCAGCTTCATTTCCACCTGAGATGAACTTTACCGTTGTGGGTAAGGTGGTCGAACATCAGCTTGGTGTTCGGTTGCAGAAGCCTGATGGTGAATTCATCGCTTTGCCAGAGGCTGGGTTTCAACACTGATTTGATCGCACAACGATGTCTTTTTCGTAGTCGGCAATCTTAGTCTGTAGTCGGCCTCTATGAGGCCGAACCTTCGGTGATCCGGGTTGTATTGGGTTCAAAGAGCCCGATACAGTTGGCGGTGACCTGCTCTGTCCAAGCTGATCTCACAGTTTAGTCGTCAGAGACCGTTGGGTCTTGATCTGGCATCGCGAAGCCCAGTTGAGATTGCAGCGCAATAAAGGCGTTCAGGAGATCTAACGGCGGCTGCAGTTGAGCCATATTTAGGCGAATCGTGCTGCCTTCGAGCGACACTTCACCAGGAATTCCGGGAGCTGTGAGAGAACACCATGAGGCCGTTCGATCGTAGTCGATTTGAACTTCAGGGAATTCTTGGTCTTCCACATGATCAATGAACGCTTCAATATCGATGGGTTCGGGAGGAACATATTCAACGCAGTTAAATTGATTGCCGAAGATTGCCACAAAGCCATCATTCGACAAAATGTCTGTGTCTTGAATCGATACCAATTGACGAATCAAAATCGCTTCGGAGGGATCTTCATCTGACTGAGTCATGTGAACTTGATAGTCAAACCATGGAGTATTGATCATGCCCATGCCGCCATCTGGATCGCCAACCTTTAAGTCAACTCGCTTCATCTTCATGTGTTTGCGGAAGTCGCTGAACTTAGAATCCAGTTCGTCACTGATTTCCTGGTGGCCACACTTACCGACGAAGGTCTTGGTCCGGTCGTTGATTTCAGTCGGCAGTCGGTGCCCGCTGTGAAAGTCCTGCAGGCTTTTCACGCTCATCGACTGTTCATGTCGAATGACAAGGCTTTCCATTACGCATGCATCAACCATCAGTAGGCACCTGCTGATCACTGGTTAAAGCGGCTTCTTCGGCCATGGCTTTGATCCGTTCTCGAACTTCCTCGTTACTACACTGGTCTCGAGGAATCGAACACAGATCGCAGGCTGATGTCCCGTCATGTCCGGGCATCGATGCGAGTCCTCCGCAGCTTCCTTTGATCTGACGATTCTGAATCATCGTGCCCAACGACATTGCTCCCACGGCAAGCAGAAACAAAACGGCTGCTGCGACAAAGGGCACCCAAATCATGGAACTGTTTTTTTCTGTTTGAGGCGGTGCGGGTGAGGTTTCAGTTGCGGAGGCAGATTCCTGAGTCTGCTGATTTTTCGCAGCGGAATCAGCTGCAAGACTGCCTGTTCCTGTTGTCCGCACGTTTCCGTCATTGTTCACTTGCTGAAACAGCGTGGACAGTTCTTCAGCTTTCGCAAGTGCCAAGGCTTGATCGTGGCTCATCACCATGAATGCGGTTGCGAAGGCGTCTGCCGTCATACAGGATGAATGTTGCACTGATACGGAAGCCGGAGGATTTTCGACTGGCCGACCAGTGACTGGACTGATGGCATGGGAATACTTCTTTCCATCAATTTGAAAGAAGTTGCGATAGTCACCAGAGGTCGCAATGCTTTGATTGGTTAAGGCAACGATTTGCTGCAGTCCACCAAGTGGAGATTCGATTCCGAGTTTCCATGGGCCGTTATTGGGCTTCGCGTTTCCCGCTCGCGTTTCACCCCCAATGTCCACAAGAAAGGAGTCCACTTGCATGTCTTGCAAAGTGCGCGCTAGATCGTCGACGGCGTATCCTTTGGCAATCGCGGAGAGATTTAATTGGATGCCCGCTTTTGTTTTTCGCAACGCGGGCGGTGCCATTTGTAGTTCGATCGCTTTCATCCCAATAGAAGCCAAAGCAGCTTTGATTTCATCATCTGTGGGGATGTGTTTGGGGCGTTTGTCGCCAAATCCCCAAAGATCGATTACGGGAGAAACTGTGGGATCAAATGCTCCACCGGTCAGTTCATAGATTCGCTTCGCTTCTTGAACGACTTCGAGAAACTGTTTTGATACGGGAAACCAGTCTGTCGATTTTGACTTGTTGAACTGGCTGATTTCCGATTCTGGCATCCATGTCGACATTTGTTGATTGATCGCGTCTAAGCGTCCATTCAACTGGGTGGCGACTTGGTCTTTGGTGACACCTTCAGGGAGCTGTGGGATGGTGACAGCGAAATAGGTTCCCATTGTCTTACCGCTTATTTTTGCTGGTGACGCGGCGGTCACGATTGATCCCAGAGAAGCCAGCAAAGTTGCTAGCACAGTCAGGAAAAAATTAGGCATGCGGTATGACATGAGTTTGCTTCCTAACACAAGAAAACCCCGATGAACTTACATCGGGGTCTTCATGGTATCTTTCAAATTGTGACAGACCAGCGACTAGCCACCGAAGTCGTCATAAGCAATTTGTTCTGGCTCAACGCCGAGGTCCGTGAGAACATCAGTCACACATTTCAGCATGATCGGTGGGCCACAGATGTAGTATTCACAATCTTCTGGTGCAGGGTGTTTGGCAAGGTATTCATCGTGAAGGACCTGATGGATAAAGCCTGTTAGCCCTGTCCAGTTATCTTCTGGCAAAGGATCAGACAATGCCACATGCATTTTGAAGTTGTCGTTGTTCTTTTCGAGTTCTTCGAATTCGTCCATGTAGAACAATTCTCGAACACTTCGACCGCCGTACCAGTACGAAACTTTGCAGTCTGTATCCATCCGCTTAAACAGTTCAAAGATGTGCGACCGCAAGGGAGCCATTCCAGCTCCACCACCGATGTAGATCTTTTCAGCGGGAGTTTCTTTGATGAAGAATTCACCATATGGCCCAGAGATTGTGACTTCATCACCTTCTGTTAAGTTGAAGATGAATGACGACATCTTGCCTGGAGGCGTTCCTTCTGGGGCACGAGGCGGCGGACTGGCAACTCGGACGTTCAACATAATGATGCCTTTTTCGCCCGGATAGTTCGCCATGGAGTAGGCTCGAATGACGGTTTCATCCACAACCGAAACATTGTCCCAGATGTTGAATTTGTCCCAGTCTTCGTGGTATTCGGCTTCAATTTTGAAGTCTTTGTAGTTTGCTGTGTGCGGTGGTGCTTCAATCTGGATGTAACCACCCGCCTTGAAGTTCACGTCTTCACCAACTGGCAGTTCCAGAACCAATTCTTTGATGAAGGTTGCCACATTGCGATTGGAGCGAACTTTGCACTTCCACTTCTTCGTTTCGAAGACTTCTGGTGGAACTTCGATTTTCATGTCATTTTTGACGGCAACTTGACAGCTAAGACGGCAGCCTTCTTTGGCTTCCTTCTTAGAAATGTGTGTCAGTTCGGTTTGAAGAATTTCTCCACCGCCTTCCAGCACATTCACTGTGCACTGAGCACACGTTCCGCCGCCACCACACGCGGAACTCACGAAAATTTGTTGGTCAGCCAAGGCGCTTAGCAACTTGCCGCCAGCAGGAATGGTGATTTCTTTTTGGTCATTGACCACGATGGTGACATCGCCAGATGAAACCAGTTGTGAACGCGCGATGACGATGATTCCAACCAGAGCCGCGACGACTCCTGTGAACATCAAGACACCGAAAAATACTGTTGCCATGATAGATACCAATCAGACAGTTTGTGACGAAAAGTCAGTATCAAGTTCTGTGAGGAAAACGGAACTTGTTGTGAGCGAAAGGACGGTTTTTGGCGAACCGTGCAACCGCTTTGGTGTAACACACAGATCAATGCCCGTTGACATTGAACACGACGAACTGAATCAGAACTTGATCACAGAGAAGGTCTGAAATGCCAGAGCAATTAAGCCCGTTGTGATAAAGGTAATTCCCAGTCCACGAAGTCCGGCTGGGACATCGCTGTACTTCATTTTTTCTCGAATACCGGCAAGGCAGACAATCGCGAGAGCCCAGCCGAAACCAGAACTAAAGCCAAAGACCACGCTACTTGGGAAGTCATATTTTTCTTCAACCATCAGCAGTGTTCCACCAAGGATGGCACAGTTCACTGTGATCAGTGGCAGAAAGATTCCCAAGGCATTAAATAAAGCCGGGAAAAATCGGTCTAAAGTCATTTCTAGAATCTGAACCATCGCGGCGATCACTCCGATGTAGCAGATCAAGCCGACGAACATCAGATTGGTATCCGCCAGATCGGAACTGATCCAAGTGAGTGCGCCTGGTTGCAGCAAGTATTGGTAGATCAAATTATTCATCGGCACTGTAATGGTTTGAATCACGATGACCGCGATTCCTAAGCCGAATGCCGTGCTGACGTTTTTCGATACGGCAAGAAATGTACACATGCCAAGGAACAAGGCGAGAGCCAAGTTCTTTGTGAATACAGCCGAAAGAAAGATGTTGATGTATGTTTCCATCGTATTCATTCCTGAGGAATGTTGAGTTCGCCAAACATTGGGCGACGAAATATGCGAGTGCGTTGGTTTGTTTGTGTCGAATCAGGTTAGCTTGCGTCGACCT
>CAYTUE010000042.1:0-2023 GCA_964441085.1 uncultured Planctomycetaceae bacterium | reverse complement strand
TAGCTTGCGTCGACCTGGCTTGGGCGAATGGTGCGAATCACCCAAATGATGATGCCAATGATGAAAAAGGCACTTGGTGAAATCAGCAGAAGCAAGTTCTTGGGATACCAACCACCGTCTGAAATGGTGTGAAAAACAGGGTAACCAAAGAAGTTTCCACTTCCAAAAACTTCTCGAATGAAGGCCACCAAAATCAGAATCAGGCCGTAACCAAGTCCGTTACCGATGCCGTCAAAGAAGCTCATCTTGGGAGAGTTCTTCATGGCAAACGCTTCGGCTCGTCCCATCACGATACAGTTTGTAATGATCAGGCCAACGAATACTGAAAGTGAACGGCTGAGTTCAGGGGCGAGAGCTTTTAGGATTTCATCCACCATGATCACGAGCGATGCAATGATTGTCATCTGCACGATGATTCGAATGCTACTGGGGATCTCTTTACGAATCATTGAAATGGCTGCACTGGAACATCCGGTGACCAACGTCACCGCGATGCTCATCACCACAGCTGTTTCCAGCTTTACAGTGACAGCCAAAGCGCTGCACAGACCAAGAATCTGTAACGCGATCGGGTTGTTATCAATGAGTGGGTCGACCAGGACGTCTTTTGGTGTCTGTTCAGCCATGTTTGATCTCTTATGTTTCTGACAAAGCAAATGCAGGTCAGGAGGTTGTTACGATCGAATCTTGGTAGAAAATCGTCTCGGTTTTATTCTGATACGGATGTGGTGACGCCAGCGATTGATTTCAAATAGGTGCCAAATCCATGTTCGCCAAGCCAGAAGGCCAGCATGTTGGTCACGCCGTTTGAAGTCAAAGTGGCTCCCGATAGAGCGTCCACTTGTGAGTCGCTACTGGCAGTTTTTGAAACTTCGACCAAGACATTCCAGTCCGCATCAAAAACTTTTTTACCCAGCCATTTTGCTTTCCACTTTGGATTGTCGACTTCGCCGCCTAGTCCTGGAGTTTCACCATGCTGATAATAGGTCAACCCAGCAATCGTGACATTTTCAGGTCCGTCTTTGATATCAGTGACATCGATCGCGGCAAAGCCCCACAGAGTCGACCAAAGCCCCTTGCCTCGAACAGGCATCACAAGAATGTCTCTGTTACCGTCGTCTGTGGTTGCTTTCACCTGATAGATGGTGGTGAATTTTTCCAATTGCTTCAGGCCAGCAACATCAATTGCTCGATCCAAATTCTGGTGTAGATCTTTGTCTTGAAGTGCTTTGGTTAGGTTAAACCGTGCATCTTTTTTGGCCTCTTCATCTTCGACTTCGACGGGAACACCCGCGGTCAAGTCTAAGTAGATGACTTCTGCTTTGGATGCAAACAGCTTGGCGGGATCAGACCCGTCTTTCCAGACTCCAGCAGCAGACAAAACACTTTGCTGGCGGAACTCCTCACGTTTGCGAGCTTGAATTGGGCCAAGGCCAACAGCAAGAGCAGAAACGACGACTGAGCAAACCAAGCACAGCTGGATGGCAACCTTAAAGGTTTTTACTGTATCAGACATTGTTGCGTGCCAATCTTCGCTTGATGTTACGTTGAACAACCATGTAATCGATTACGGGGGCAAAGACATTGCCCATCAGGATTGCAAGCATGATTCCTTCTGCGAACGCTGGATTGAGCACTCGCACAAACAGAGTCATAAATCCGATGGCCAACCCATAGATCCAGCGTCCCATATTTGTCATCGCGGATGAAACGGGATCGGTTGCCATGAAGACGAGTCCGAACGCCAAACCACCAGAGCAAAGATGCCACAGTGGCGGAACTTGGTACATGGCGTTGGTGGGTGTTTCGAAGCCGTGCAACACGGTCGCAAAACCCATTGAGCCAATCAGAACTCCTGCCATGGTTCTCCAAGAACCGACTCCTGTTGCGATTAAGAAAATGGCTCCGAGGAGACAGGCCAAGGTACTTGTTTCACCCATGGAACCGGGGATGAATCCAAGGAAGGCGTTTGTCAGAGTCATTCCGTTCAGTTCGTCTTCAATGACGGCTTTAAAAGATCCTC
>CAYTUE010000041.1:29343-31921 GCA_964441085.1 uncultured Planctomycetaceae bacterium | reverse complement strand
ATGAGCTACTGTGGCGATGAGCTACCGTGCAATCTTTGCTTCTTCTTTCGCTGACTTGAAATCGGGATGTACCACAGCCACATCCCAGTGCCCCAAAGCCCCAGTAAAATAAGTCCATTGGGAAGAAAGACCCAGAGCTTGGCCCAATCAGAAAAGAACGAACCATCGTGCAAGCTTTCAATGAAGTCCGACCGACGGTAGGTGGACGAAAGCACTTGGCGAGTCACCAAGTCAACCTGAAGTTCCCAGCGGTTCTTGCATTGAATTTTGGCAATCCCCTTACCGGGACGAACATCAACGCGATCGATATCCGCCCACGTCTGAACGTCGGCTTCGGCAACTGATTGAGCAACACCAAGGAAGCTTTGCACAGTGGTAGAGAACTGACCTTCGCTGACGGAACCTTTCTGTGAAGGAGGTTGCACCCATTCAATCTGCTTTTTGACCTGCAGCAGCAGGCCAGAAAGAATCACAATCAGCAGAGGAATCGCTGTGATAATGGCTCCCCAGCGATGCAGTTTCCGTGTTAGCCAATTCAAGCTTTTCATGGTTTCACGAATTTCCTTGCCTGATCGTCGATGCCATCTTGTGCAGCAGGTCTTGATGCCGGGGATGAAGCTAGAAGCACAAGTGCCCGTTCTTCTGGTATTGATCTGACTTCGATGTCAGTTTGTCCGCACTGCAGATGAGTCGATCGTTCGCTCGAATGAGCAGGTGAGTTCTAAGTGGCAGCGGTTTTGGCAAAGTCATGCACCCACACTGCTTGGTCCTGATCCCATTCCATGCCTTGGTGCATGCGTTCAATCAACGCTTGGTACATTGCTAAGTTGGGATAGCCTTCTCGTTTGGCGTCTTCTTCGGTGATATCGCCCCAGCGTTCTGTGCGTAGGCCCGTGATTTCAAATTCAGTGCCCTCCAAATCAAATTTTTCACCAGGGTACCCATAGACTCCCGCTCGTCGCTGCTGAGTCTTTGTTCCGTTGAGCGCAGCTTCTACTAATTTTGCGTGAGTGACCAGACGATCAATGGTGCAGGTTTTTTCTGGGTACGAATCCGACATATCGTGTTACGTTTCAGGCAAAGAGTGAACTGAAATGGGAGAATGCAAAATGATCTGTTTTCATTTTTGTGAGATCATCTGCGCGAAGGTGAAAGTTTAACGGGATCACTGCAGACTTGGCAGCGATAGCTCGTCGAAGTCAGCTTGATGAAGGCGATTCTTCTGGTTTTGTGTCTGCTGATTCCATTTTTGAGTGCTTTGTTGCTGTGGCTGAATCGACAGACTTCCATGCCACGGCGGTTAAAAAGAGATACACGACTGTCGCCAGCCATTCAACCGTCGTGAGTTGGTTGTAGCGGCGATGCCCTGCAGCGAAAGCGTCTTGGTCTGTAATTTCGGCTGCCGAAACGTCGATCACGGAATCCAGTTGCCGATGCACAAGAAATAATCCGGCCACTGCACAGGCAAGAATCGTTGTGCAAACAAGCAGTGCAGTGCCAAGTTGACGAGATTCGTTTCTGACAACGATTCCGTTGATGGCCATTGGCAAGACACTGATTGCTGCCGCCCACTGCAGGAAAAGGGTAACCTTTTGAGTAATCAGTCCCCCGTCCATGGGATCGTCGAGAACATCGTGTGAAATCCTCACCACAAAGCCGGTGTAAAACGTGAGCCCACCCCAGAACAAAGCAATCGTAAACAGCAAAAGAATTCGAAGAAGCAAATTCATGAAATCAAAATCACAGGAAACGCGGACTTGTGGCTGCACGCGAATGCTATCGGACGTCGACGGCTGAATCCATCACTTGGCTGAAACGTCGATTGGCTGAAACGTCGATTGATGTTGAGAAGTCAGGTGGAAGTTTATTGCCCGTCCGGCATTCGAGTTTCAAAAAACGTCTCCTTCAGTTGGTAGGCTGAAAGAAATTCTGATGTTAACATGTGGCAGAAATTGCACGGTGTTTAAAAACACGATGCTTACAAAACATGGTATTCACAAAACGGTGTTTACAAAAATGATGAGGCCTTCAATCACATGGTGGAGGATGCTTTGACTGAATCATTCTTGATTGTTGACGACGATGAAATCCTCAGGATTCATTTGTCCCGAGCGATCACCAGCCGAGGTTATTCGGTGGTGTCCGCCGAATCTGGAGACGAAGCGGTTCGGCTGCTGCACGATTTCCAACCCGACAAAGCTGTGTGTGACTTAAAAATGCCCGGCATGACGGGGCTTGAATTCCTGAAACAGATTCGAGTTCTCTCCCCGAATACTCAGGTGGTCGTCCTGACCGGCTTTGGCAGTATTTCGAATGCTGTGTCTGCCATTCACGCTGGAGCAATCAATTATGTGACCAAGCCTGCGGACGCAACTGAGGTGTTGGCTGCATTTGAATCAACTCCACCGTCTCTGACTGCAGACGATCATTCGGCGATTCAGCCACCTTCCTTGGCGGAAGCAGAATGGAATCACATCCAGAGAATATTGGATGAATGCTCGGGCAATATCACTCGAGCAGCAGCACTGCTTGATATTCCTCGCCGTACTCTCCAGCGGAAATTAAAGAAGCGAGCACC
>CAYTUE010000041.1:27893-29243 GCA_964441085.1 uncultured Planctomycetaceae bacterium | reverse complement strand
GATCCTGCTCGAAAGAGCAAAAAGCACTCAAATTCGGCACTGTTATTCAGTCAAGCTTGCAGAAGGGCCTTCAGCCACTTGAGCCTGATTGGTGCCGCTGGGAAGGCTGTCCATCAGCTTCTGCAGTTCTTCAACTGAAGCGTCTCGCTGTGCAATCTGTGCGAGAATCTCACGACGCAAAGTGTCTACTTCTAATGCCAGTTGGTTGCGTTCTTCTTCTGTCTGTTCTGTGACAAGTAACAGTCCCTCTGTGTATTCAGGACGGTTTTTGATGACCACGTGATCTGGATTTCCAAGCAGTTCGCCTCGACGAGCCTCCAAGCCGGTTCGAGCGGATTCCAGTAGTGACTGTTGTCTTTCGACGCTGGCATTCAAGTCTGCGGTCAGTTGTCCTAGACGGCGGCGTTGTCGATACAGTCCATCCAGTCTTGTTCGATCACCGGCTGGGATCAACGTTCGAAGTCGCCATGCGGCATTGACATCCCACAGCTGGACGAACTGGGGGGGATTGGCATGAACGGGCACCAATTCCATTCGGTTCGCTGTGATATTTGTGGCAATAAATTCGCCCGCGTACGATTCGCCATCGGTTCCGCCATAAAACGCGTGAATCACCGGCTGAACCAATTGCTGTTGGCCATTGACCACTTCGGTGACATCTGAAATTCCATGGCTCGCACCAAGATTTGTGACAACAAGCCGCCCACCTTGTTGCTTGGCGATTGTAGGAGCTGCTGCATCGCCTTGTCCGCGAGCTGGCACAGTCCAGAATTTATCCCAGCCAAATGTGACGGCCTTGACATCATAAATCGCCTTGTTCAGTTCGCGGCGAGCAGTCACTTGCTGCTGAATGCTTTTTTCAGTCTTTAATTTTGCAGACCGTAATTCGGTCGCCCATTCGTTGTGAGCCAGCAGCAGCTTAGGAGCCCATCCGCCCCAAACGCCAGGAATGGGAGCCAACAACATCAGCCAAAGAATCAAAGCAATCGAAAGACAAATTTTTCCTGTAATGCTCATTTGATTCCTCAAACTCCCCATACAGACACACGTTCGGTGTGCCCAAAATCACTGAATCGACAACTGCAAGCCGTGTTCGTTCCATCGGCGAAGTTCAAGGGCCACCTTGCAGTAATTCCCCTTTCCAAACACGGTCAAACTTGTGTGAACAGAATCTGCCGCCGTTGCTTACCTAGTTTCACCAGTTGGCATCCTCACAACAACCTTTTTCACCGTCGTCTATTGCAAACCACCCAAAAACGGTGGCGAAATGGGGCCTATTTGAACCGAACAGACGGAATTGGCGGAAGAATCGGGTTACGTCGGTTATTGCGATTACGAAAAAAACGGAAC
>CAYTUE010000041.1:23289-27793 GCA_964441085.1 uncultured Planctomycetaceae bacterium | reverse complement strand
GCGACCTCAAAGTACCTACGACGACTTGCGCTTCTTCAACACATACACCACGTCTTCCGTCGTGGGATCAATCGTGATTTGCTGTTTGATATCGTATGCAAAGTCGTAAGTTGCTTCGACTTCTAGTTCGGGCACCTTTTTGAGCAGCGTGTCAAACTGTCGTTTCGTGTACGTGCGATAGTCCATGTGGTCGACAATGCGTTGGTGCTTGGTAGGAGTATAAATATCCAGAGTGATCCCGAGAGGTTCATTGCGGCCTTTGGTGTCTAACCCTTTGCTCCACATGTAAGAATTGATTTGCAAGTTGCCTCGGCGAGCCGTCCAAGCTTCTTCTTCCATCCGTTCTCCCTTGGTGGGCAACAGATGGATGCCCAGACAATAAAGGCCGCCTACGTTTAACGCCGCCGCCATGCACTTGAGATGAGCGACTGCTTGAGCCTCTGTCGCAAGGTGCCGGAATGAATTAATTAAGTTAAAAGCAGCGTCGTATTTCTTTTTGACTTTGAAGTCACACATGTCGCCCACGCATGCTGTTTCCGGAAACGACAGACGAGCAAATCGAGCATTGCAAAAATCAATTGCTTTCTCATTAAGATCGTTGCCTCCAACTTCATATCCCGCCTTCAAAAGCTTCACCAGCAGTCGTCCCGTTCCGCAAGCCGGTTCGAAAACTCGCTTTACTTTTCGGTCGCTATGTTTCGGAAAACAAGCGTGAAGGAATTCAAATTCAGCCTTCCAGTCCGACCCAAACAGTAGGTCATAGTACTTTGGATAGTCGTAAATGCTTCCTTCGATGATGTTGCTCATGAGTCTTGGGTAGAAGTGTGTGTGATGCAAAATGGGTTGAACGAACGACAACTTAATCAAACAGTATATCGTATCCGGTCTTGACGTGCGTGTTTGGCTGAACGGAAACCAGCAGACGACAGGGAAGTCGCCTTGATGTTTCGCAGATCAGGCTCATTGGGACGGCGATGCTCATCTTTGGCTCGTGCTGAAATCTGACTGACGGATTCAACTTATTTTTGAGTCAGCGTTTTCTTCTGCATAACTGCGTCGCACATAGACGGGTTCCAAGCTGGCTACGTCGGCATAGCGTTTCTGGATTGCCAGTTGCCGTCCGATTTCCAGTACCCAGCGAGCCGCAGGGAGCCAGTGTGCAGTTGCTGCCATCGGGCAATCATGCAACTGATCGGCGAATTTCCTTAAAGCAGGACCGATTAATACGCCATGCTTTTCAGCCGTGAATTGTTCTGCCAATTCAGACACGGGCAAAATGCTGAGTTCATCCAAAGCAGTTCGAATGCCGTGTTCATTGGGCTTGGAATAGCGGTTGATAAACACTTCGGACCGTTGAGCATCGCTGATGGAAGTCACGACAGAAGCCGACGGACTTGCACCACAGGCGACCGCCTGAAGTGTATCGACATCGACCAACTTGGCTTGATTGGCCCACGCCATTGTTTTGGCAAACACGGTGCCAACTCGCAAACCTGTAAAGCTGCCGGGCCCGTTGCTGACTGCGACAAGGTCGATTTCAGCAGGGCGAAGTCCAGCAGTATTGAGTAGCCGATCTGCTTCAGACACGAGTGTTTGAGCATGTCGACGGCCATCGATACCAATTTTGGCTTCAGTGATTTTGCCATCCGCCGTGCAGACAGCAAGGTCGCCTTCATTGCCAGATGTTTCGATCGCCAAAATAATCTGCCGCTGGTTAGACATTCATCATTTCCGGCTGTTTGCCTGTGTCGATGTGATCTGTCATTTCGCCAGCGTGGTAACTGCTGCGAACAAACGGACCGCTTGCCACCATCCGGAATCCCATCTTACGACAGATGTCTCCGATTTCATCGAATTCTTCGGGAGGAACATATCGTTCTACTGGCAAGTGTTCACCCGTGGGTTGCAGGTATTGCCCCAGTGTGATCATGTCGCAACCGTGAGTTCGTAAGTCCGCAAAGACATCCAAGAGTTCTTCGCGAGTTTCACCAAGCCCCAACATTAAACCGCTTTTTGTCGGCATGTCGGGAGCTTCGTTTTTGACTTGTTGCAGCAGATCTAACGTGCGTTGGTATTCGGCATTGCGACGAACTTTGTGATACAGCCGAGGAACCGTTTCGGTGTTATGGTTGAACACATCAGGAGCTGCTTGGATGACTCGTGAAATCGCCGCCTTGTCGCCTCGAAAGTCGGGCGTCAGCACTTCAACCTGAGCACCCGTGCGGTTACGAACAGCCAAGACCGTTTCGTACCAGTGTTCAGCTCCTCCATCTGGCAGGTCGTCTCGCGTGACCGAAGTGATGACCACATATTTTAACCCCAAGCGTTCCGCTGCTTCGGCCACTCGTTCGGGTTCGTCAATTTCCAAGGACGTGGTTTTGCCTTTGGGGACGGAACAGAAGCCGCATGGGCGAGTACAAACGTTTCCACCAATCATAAAAGTGGCTGTTTGTTGGCTCCAGCATTCTGTGCGGTTCGGGCACTTGGCACTTTCGCAAACGGTTTCTAGCTTCAAATCGACAATGACGTCGTCTGTGTAAGCCATTCCCGCCTGAGGCAAAGGGCGTTTCAGCCACTTGGGCAATCGTCTCTTGGGAGGTTCTGGAGTCGATCCATCGATAATGTTGAGAAGGCTCATGGCAATCTTTTGCTGCAAATCGTCTATTTTGAAATATCCATCCGGAAAATCATTCGAACCGAAATGAATCTCCACACAGGTTCATTCACACAGGTTCATTTGATGGCAGATTAAAGCGATCGAGCGCCGACCGCTTCAATGAAGGCCACGAAGTTTTCGGAAGAGATAAGCTTCGGTTTTGTAAGAAGTGTTTCTTGGAGACAGTAGTTTCCAAGAAGCACAGGACACATCTTAGCCAAGATCCGGAAACAAACCGGTTTGACCACCCATTTTATCGTGGTTGGTCGCTGGAAAAGTTCAGCAGCGATTCCGCATGAACTGATTCGCCTTTGAATTTTCGGCTTCGGGCGAGGAATGGGTGGCCTGTGTGGATGTGGTATTCGGCATAACCCAACTGTTCACACACGTGCTTTGTCACGGCTGCTCGAATATCGGGCATGAGGGCGGGCCGGTTGCGTTCGGTATTGAGAGATGAAATTCGTTCACCTCGCAATCCTCGCCCAGCTGCCTTGGCCAAATCCAAACGGCATCCCACATTCAAGAAGGCTCCAAAGGTCGTGATTCCCTTGTCGACTCCGATTCCAAATTCACACAACAGGCCCTGACGCCCCCACAAGCCCGTTTCGTCAGCCTCTTTGGGGAAGGCTTTGACCTGCGATTCATGACAGACTTGAATCATTGCCTGGCGTAAGCGTTGGCGATATTCCGGCAGATCAAACCCGCATTCTTGGAGCGACGCAATCACGTACACGGCCAATTGTCCCGGTTGATGCAGTAACGTGCCCCCACTTCGGTCGACCCGAACCACCTGAATCAGCTTTGCTTCCAGTTCTCGTTTGTCTGTGGGCAAATCCAGAATTGTGCCGTCTTGACCAACAGTCACAATCGCCGGATGTTCGCAAATCAGCACTGATGCACTCATCGTACGTTGAATTCGTACATCATGTACCATGAGCTTTTGCAAAGCCAATACAGACTTCGCGTCGGCTAACCCCAGCAAACGCACTTCAGCGGCCTCGATTGTTCGATCTGTGAATGATTCCCAATCGGCCTTCATGAATCCGCCCGTGCTTTGTGCACTATTAAAAACTGTTGAAAAAATCTGTTGCCATTCCGTATGTCACCCACTTCCGCATGAAACATGAAATAAGTGGCAAGGGATCAGCGACCGTAAAAAACACGGAAAACCTGACATGTTGCCAAACCATTCCATTCGACATCATGGAAGCAGGAACGCTGCATTGATGGCGGATTCTATCGTCGCTTTGAATCAGCAGCCATAACGAAATCGGTGAGTTGAGCTTGCCTGCTTTTTCCGAAGAATCACTCACCCGATTCTGATTGCAGGAATTGCTGATGAAAGAAGGCGGAACGAATTACAATAATACCAGCGATTGCGACTTGCTTGCGTGACCACCTTTTGGCACCTTTTCAGCTTCATTAAATCAACCAGCCTCCATCGAATTCGCTTTCGTGGAATTCGGTGTGGAATCTGTACCGCATGAAAGTCATTCTGGAACTGAAAAAAGGCAAGGCAAAGGCCAAACGCGTGATTGTGCGCCAAGACATCGTCATTGGACGAAGTTCTGAATGCCATTTGCGTTTGCCGTCTTATCAGGTAAGCCGCAAACACTGCTCTTTAACCTTTCAAGACGATGTGGTGTACGCCACCGATTTGGGCAGCAGCAATGGCACACGGTTAAATGGAGTCAAACTTCCGGCAAACCAGCCATTTGAAGTGGGTCCGAAAATGAAGCTGACCTTGGGCCCGATCAACTTTGTGATTTACGTTCTCAAAGAAGATGCTTCAGAAAACGAATCACCAACGGAAAACGTTAGCCCGGAAATCACAGAACTGCCTGCCAG
>CAYTUE010000041.1:17249-23189 GCA_964441085.1 uncultured Planctomycetaceae bacterium | reverse complement strand
GCAGTCAACAACCAAGCAGTATCATCTGAGGCAAACCTCGTTTCAGACCCCTTAGACGATGTCCCCACTTCTCAAGGTGATTCTTTAGATCGAGTGATACCGAGCTCAGGCGAAGACAAAGCCGTGGATGCTCAAAACGCGTCAGAATCTGACGGAGACATTCTGCAATTCGACGAATCAATGCTGAGCGTCGGTGACAGTCCCTTCGAGCTTCCTGCGGTTGATTTGATCGACAGTGAAGAAGACATCGACGAAGTACAAGTGATTGCAGACTTTGTCGATGCAGAAGATGACGATGTTGAGATTGTCGAAGATACCGAAAAACTTGACGAATGAGACGACTTTGAAGTTCTGGACGACGATGATTAAGCCAATCACACACGGCGATTCACCGTTTCAGGCCCCAAGAACGTATTTCATGATCATGTGCCTCGTCGCATAAAAGAGGCTAGATCTTCGGGTCAAAAAGACGACTTTCCAATCTCCTCTGGAGCAATTTGATGACTGGTTTAATTTCCTACAACAACGATGCGGCAGTGAGCTATTTGGCCAGTGGGCGCCTTGAAGGGCTGAAATCGGCCATCGAAGCGGCTCGAGAAGAAACTTTAGCTGACGTTGAACTGTGGCAAAGTGGAGCCAGCTTGCCTGCAGAAAAAGATCCTTTAGATGCTGGCTTTATTCAATGGCCAGAAGAACTGTTGCTGAACTTAAAAGAACAAGGTGATGAAAGTCTGGTTGCCCGTCTAGAAAAGTGTGCAGCTCGCATTCGTGGCTCCGTTGACTCCGTTGTTGTGCTTGGCATTGGAGGTTCCTACATGGGAATGAGAGCCATGATGGAAGCACTTAAAAGTCCATACCACAACGAACTGTCACGAGCCGAACGAAACAACTGCCCGCGAATCTACTTCGAAGGCTGGAATGTCGACACGGACAATCAAGCGGCCTTGCTGAATCTGCTCAAGCAGCGAGCTGACAATTCTTCTGATCCTTCATCGCCCGAAGGAAAAACGGCAGTCATTGTGATCAGCAAGTCCGGAGGGACTTTGGAAACCGCATTGGCATTCCGTAACTTTCGAGACCTCTTGGAACAGAAATTTGCCGACGAAGTGAGGCAACTGATTGTTCCCGTCACAGGTGATTCTGGCAAGCTTCGAGACCTCGCAGACGCAGCTGGCTTCGAAGACATTTTTTCTATCCCCGATGGAATTGGGGGACGTTTTTCGGTGCTCACACCCGTTGGGCTGTTGCCAGCTGCCATTGCTGGAATTGACATCCGTCAGCTGCTGCAAGGTGCAGCAGATATGACTGACAATTTTCGCACAGCCGACTATGGGCAAAACCCAGTCTTGGATTACACCGCACTTTGCCATGCGTTCGAAGTGGATCACGGCATGACAATTCGTCTTCTGTCGACGTGGGGCAGTCGGTTAGAAGCAATCGGACTGTGGTACGACCAACTGTTGTCTGAAAGTTTGGGCAAACACGAAATCGGAGCAACCCCACTGACCATCGTGAATACTCGAGACCTACACAGCCGAGGCCAACAACATCAAGAAGGTCGTCGAGACAAGCTGGTAACGAATCTCTGGCCTGGAGAACCCATTTCAGATCCGCTTTCAATGCCGAAACGAAACGACGATTTTGACAACTTAAATCGCTTTGCTGGATTTTCATTGCCCAACATTTTGAAAGCCGCTTGTGAGGGAACCAATCAAGCGTATGCAGGCGATCAACGTCCGACCACCACGCTCAGCATGCCCACGATTAACGCACATACGGTCGGACAGGTCTTTCAACTGTTCATGCTGGCCACTGCTGTCGAAGGCCGGCTCGTAAAGACCAATCCTTATGGTCAACCGGGAGTTGAAGCATACAAGCAAAATATGAACGCAATTCTTTCTGCGGCAACGTAGCCTTGACTTCAGGCACCGAGAAACGGCATTGCAGCAACGCGATGCCGTTTTGAAGCCGTAGAGTAGATTGGGTTCAATGGCGTGCTTTTTTGTGCCGCAGCACAACTGAATTCGCTGTGTTTTTTATGTTTGCTATCCGTCGGGGGCCCACGAAAGTTGCCTGCCGTCGAAAGACACCAAATTGCAATTGACAAGCACATTGAGTGACTCTACTTATGTTTACAGTTCCACAAAGTTTCGCCACTTCAGAAAAGTCTCTATGACCACTTCAAACTTCCTCACTTTGACCCATTTTCGGTCCTCTTTTTCTACACTTCCACTTGGTGCCAAAGCAATTTGTCGCCGACTGAGCAGTGTGATGTTGGTCGTTGCCTGTGTTTTGTTGGCATCCGCATCTGCGAATGCTCAACAGGCGAAATCGGGACCAACTCTGGTTCCCGGTTCTGAAGTTGATCTTTCCGCTGTCACTTCAGCGGAATGGATTCAAGGAAAAGGCCCAGACGCTTTTGAACCTAACAAAGTCTATATCTTCGAGTGCTGGGCGACGTGGTGTGGTCCTTGCATCGCCATGATTCCTCACGTCAATCATCTGCATGGAAAATACTATGACCAAGGTCTGAGGGTTCATGGTATGAACTCTTGGGAAGGCGACAAGAATAAAGACAAAGCAAAAAGCTTCGTCAAGGAACAGGGGGCAGGCATGTCCTACCCAGTCGCCTTTGCCGCCGAAGGGTCAGCCTTCGAAACCAAGTGGTTGGGAGCTGCCGGAGTCGCATCGATTCCGCATGCTTTCGTTGTCAGAAATGGAAAGTTGCTTCTATCAACCGAAGCCGTGCGACTTACCGATTCTTTGGTTGAAGCGATGCTTTCGGGCGATGAAGGTGCTCAGCAAGCTGCGGCGACAATCAAAGCAGCTCAGGAAGCCGCTGGAGAAACAGAGAAGCTTATCAGCGAATTGAGTAAGGCAGAACGTTCGCGGGACGTTCAGGGGATGACATCAGCACTTCAGCAATTGGAAAAAATTGACCCCAATCACCCCGAACTTGAAGTACTCAAAATTCGGCTGACAATGGCTCGCCAAGAATGGCCAGCGACAATCACCGCTCTGAATGAGTTGCCATCGAGTTATGCCAAAAATTCTTTTCTCATGAGTTGTGCACGACGAATCGTGCAACGCCATGGGCAGGGCTATCCAACAGATTTTCTCAAAGCTGTCACTCCGCCTTATCGTGAGTATATCATCAAATCTGGAGACAAAATTGGGCCAAATCACTTTGCCTATCTCACAATTCTTCACTGGAAGATCGACGACAAAAAAGCAGCCATGACCTTCGCCGATAAGGGAATTGAAGTCGCCATGAACTTTGCTCGTGCCAGTGAAGGCCGTACGGCAGCTTTCAAGCGGTTTGCGAAATCTGTCAAAGATGGTTCTTTACCACGGTTTTCAGAACTCATGGAGTGGCATCACACAGCAGTAAAAAAGGCTGATGATAAGTAAGGCCGTTCATCATGAATGAAGCGACAAAGTTGTTTTAAGCAGGTGCGATTTGGGCACCTGCTTTTTTATGCGCAGATCTCAACATTTGATCACGGTTTGCTTTTGGGCATCGCTACTTTTTCATTTTCGCAGTCGTGATGCTCCGTCCGGAAATCAGCTTGCGTATCACGACATTCGCCGTTCCTGAAAATTCAGAGACCGTTGCCGACTGATCACCAAAAACAATGGGGTGGCAAAATGGAGCCGATTTGTGTGCTTCCATGGCAATTAATGTTCAGGCACAGCAACTGCAGGAATTTTTTAAACACACGTTTGATCCGATCAGCAAGATTTCTTGTTCCTTGAATGTTGCAGATACCCATTGAGACGGTGGATCGGTTACAACACGAACCTGCAGCGGTGACCGCGATTCATCGCTGATACGGATTTTTGAATGATCACGTTTTGCTTGGTAGGACCAAAACTCATATGCCTTCCGCGGAAACACAAATCGATGGACCGATTGCTGTGATCGGTGATGTTCATGGGCAGACTGATAAGCTTCAGAAAATCCTTACGAAGCTGGCCACTGTCCCCGGAATTTCTCAGCGCTGGATTGTCTTTATCGGCGACTTGGTTGATCGTGGCCCCGATTCCAAAGGAGCCATCGATCTTTACTGCGACCTCAAACAGAAACACGGGAAAGTCACATGGGTTTGTGGCAATCATGAATTGGCCATGGCGGGTTCCCTCGGCTTAACGAACTGCCCTGACTTTGTCGATTGGCCCAGCCGTTGGTTGCCATATTACGACAGTGACAAAACATTCGAATCATATGGCGTGCCTCATGGACAGCTGGAGGCTTTACGAGAAGCATTGCCAAGTACACATGCTGAACTGCTGTCTGATTTGCCTTGGAGCGTAGAACACGCTCAATATCTCTTTGTGCATGCTGGGCTTGATCCTAACCTTCCGTTTAATACTCAAGTGCAAATTCTTCGCGAGCGAGACTATTCGCTGGAGCATCCTTTTTGGCTATACGACAAGCAGTTTGTCATGGGATCGAATTTGCCAGATAGTCCTGTCACGATTGTGGTTGGGCATACTCCTCTTCCTGAAGTTCGTTTTGGGCCAGGAATCATCGGAACCGATACGACAGGTGGAACTCATGGTGAACTGAGCTGCGTACTGCTGCCCGAAAATGTGGTGGTGACAAGTGGAGACGAACCACCTCGTCAAGTTCTTCCAGTTCACGGAAAACGGTCATCAAAAAGTAAGGCATGGTGGAAAATCTGGTAAATCCAACTGACCGCAGGACAGCAGAAGTCTTTTTTCTGATCGCACGATTGATTACTTTGTTGAGCCCCGAAGTTGCCTTGGCGATTTTGGCAGAAAAAGCCTTCAGGTTTCATTCCAACACTCCTTATTTGACCTTCGAAGTACAGAAGAAATGCACGCTGATATTCAACAGGTGAAAGAACAAGTGGGACAACAGGCTGATTTAATCAGTCGTGTCCAAAGTGAAATTGGGAAAGTCGTCATCGGGCAGCAACACATGGTGTCTCGACTGCTTGTGGGGATGCTTACAGAAGGGCACGTCCTGTTAGAAGGGGTGCCTGGGTTGGCCAAAACAACGGTGGTGAATGCCCTTGCGTCTGCACTGTCTGTTGATTTTCAACGGATTCAGTTTACTCCCGATTTACTGCCTGCTGACCTGATTGGAACGCTGATTTATCAACCCGGTGAAGGCACCTTTGCAACTCGCAAAGGCCCCATTTTTAGCAACCTGATTTTAGCCGATGAAATTAATCGAGCCCCGTCAAAGGTTCAGTCGGCTTTATTGGAAGCAATGCAAGAACGGCAAGTCACCATTGGCGAAGAAACATTCTTGTTGGAACGCCCCTTTTTGGTGTTGGCGACTCAAAACCCGCTCGAACAAGAAGGCACGTACCCGCTTCCAGAAGCTCAGGTCGACCGTTTCATGCTGAAGGTGAATATCACCTACCCTGAACCAGACGAAGAACGTCGAGTTCTTGACATGGCGCTCGAAGAAAATGCTCGTCCTGTCGAATCGGTGTTGCAGGTCGAGCAGATTTTCGAAATGCAGCAGGTCGTCAAGATGATTTACATTGATGATCAAATTCGTGACTACATTATTAGGCTTGTCAACGCGACTCGAGATCCATCGTTGTGTAAAGCGAACCAGTTGTCTCCACTGATCGAATATGGAGCCTCTCCACGAGCTGGCATTTTTCTCGGCAAGGCTGCTCGAGCGATTGCATTTTTGAACGGTCGAGCATACGTGACTCCTCAGGATGTGAAAGACGTGGCTCATGATATTCTCAGACACCGCATTGGCTTAACCTTCGAGGCGGAAGCCGAAGAAAAAACGGCAGATGATATTGTCACCGAAATTCTAAAAGCCGTTCCCGTTCCGTAACGCAACCGCTGACAGACGAATCGATAGCGGCAAACCGTCTTTTGCTCAAACTGAAAAGAGAGACGAACAAGTCGTGTTTGACTTCAGTGTGTTTAAACTCAGCAGCGTTT
>CAYTUE010000041.1:14903-17149 GCA_964441085.1 uncultured Planctomycetaceae bacterium | reverse complement strand
AGCGTTTAAAGAAACCGCGTCATAGAAACTTGCGTTCGAGAAAACAGATGGCGGAATCGATCCAAGAAATTCTGAAGAACGTACGTCGAGTTCAAATTACGGCTCGACGTACAGTGAATGATTTATTGGCGGGCCAGTATCGCAGCGTCTTTCGTGGTCAGGGCATGGAATTCGATGAGGTTCGAGAATACCAGCCTGGAGACGAAATTCGCACAATCGACTGGAACGTGACGGCTCGCGCGGGGACTCCATTCATCAAACGCTATAGCGAAGAGCGAGAACTGACTGTGTTGTTTGTCGTCGACGTTTCAGCATCAGGAATCTTCGGTTCAGGTTCTCGATCACGTCTAGATGTCATCGTGGAGTTGGCTGCCGTTTTGATGTTTTCTGCGCTTCGTAATAACGATCGAGTGGGTTTGTTGACCTTTGCTGGCGAAGTGGAAGCTTGGTTCCCTCCTCGAAAAGGCAAAAGTAACGTTCTCAGGCTTCTTCGTGAACTTTTGTCAGTGACTCCCGTGAAGTCTGGCACCAATATCGATCAGGCTTTAAAGACCATCAATACCGTGCAACGCCGAAAAGCAGTCGTGTTTCTGATGAGCGATTTTCTTGATCAGATTTCACGATCAACATTAGTGGCGACTCATGGACGTCACGACTTGGTGTCGATTTGTGTTCAGGATCCGCGAGAACACCAATTGCCTGAATCTGGGTTGCTCAACTTGCAAGACGCGGAAACAGGTCAGGTCATTCAGCTTGACGCTGGGAGTGCGAAAGTTCGACAGAAGTTTGCCGATCAAGCACGTCATCGACAGGAGCAACTTAAATCGCAGCTACAGCAAGCAGGAGTCGATCTGTTAGAAATTGATCTGGCCGAATCCTACACCGCAGCTCTGCAACGCTTCTTTACGATGCGAGAACGGAGACAACGAGGATGAACGGTAAAGTCGACAACATTTGCCTGAGTCGAATGAATCCAGCTGCTGCGATGTCCTTGATGATGATTGCTTTGCTAGTCAGCGGTGGACTACTTGGGTGTGGCCAAGATAAAAATCGACCAGCAGCCAGTCAGCAATCGACCGATGATGCATTGACAGTGAAAACCGAGCGAGGACCACTGACTGCAGTTGTTGCAATCAATCCCAAGGAACCTCGTCTTTCCGATCTGCTCACCGTCACTCTCACCGTGACTGCTCCCAACGACATCGATATTAAGCTACCCGAGTTTCGCTCTGCGTTCGACGAACTTGTGGTGCGAGACTTCCAAGATCCGCTTCCGCAAACAGAAGCAAATCAGGTCACCGTACAGCACATCTATCAACTGGAACCGCAAGTCGCTGGCCCGTTGGTCATTCCGCCATTCACCATCACGTATCAGAAGACTGAATCAACAGATGCAGCATCGAATACTGAAATGGGTGAGCTGATCACCGACGAATTGAAGTTTACTGTTGCCACAATGGTGGACCCTGACAGTCTTTCACTGGACGCCTTAAAGCCAGCAGCAGCGCCCATTGCGTTGTCTGCTCCTGCCAAACCCTTTCCATGGCTGCAGTGGCTTGTGGGTGTGATTTCCGTGTTCGTGGCTGGAGCCGTTTGGTGGATTCGCAGTAAGCGAGTTCGACCAGAAAACCGTGCGACTGCGAATGAAGTCGCCACGCTGGAACTGAATCAATTGGTTGCAGACCAATCTGCTCGAAATGACCTTCGCAGCTTTTATGTGCAGTTAACTGGTATCGTTCGCCGATATATCGAAGCGGTCACGGGAGTGAATGCTGCGGAGCAAACAACAGAAGAGTTTTTGACAGAAATGCAGGACAAGCAACTGTTTTCGAGTTCGTCGAATCTCCGCTTACAGGAATTTCTGGAAGCATCCGACCTGATTAAGTTTGCAGGCCAGACTCCTTCTGCCGAAGCTGTTGAAGACAGCATCTACGCCGCACGTCAGTTTATTCAGCTTCCCCCGATGGATGATGAATCAATGGGTGAACCCGATGTTCCATCACGGAATCTTTGAGCGACGTTTGAGGCCCTTTTTGCAGAAGACCGTGCAGAAGGCTGGGCAAAAAGCCGTGTAAAAGACCGGACAAGATGCCGAGGCCTAAGAATCAGTCGCTGAAGACTGATCGTCAGCAGGATCTGGCTCGGTCGTTTTTTCTGCAGGCTGGGTGGATTCTTTGATCTTGTCATCGCCTTGAGCAGGGTCTGCTGGAGCGGCTTCACTTTCAGCTTGGCCAGCTTTCGTTGCA